>JANQFB010000414.1 GCA_028278085.1 Chitinophagales bacterium | reverse complement strand
AAAAAAAATACAAGTAATTATTAACACAATAAAGCCGGTTAGTCCGACTTCTTTCATAATTCCGGCAAGGCTGTGAAGAAAGGATATATTGGTATTATCGTTGTTCTTCTTTCGATACACGCTGTAAAATAATAATTAAAATAGGAAATAATTAATAAATTCAAAATATTTTACCCATGGAATAAAATATATTTAATAATTCAATAAGGTTTTTGCTATTAGTACTGTTTGATTCGTTATTTATTTTTGATTTACGATGTGGGATTTTTGATGTTTGATTTTTTATACCTCCACACAGACCCCAATCCTGCTAAAATACCGATCACCGGAACGATAGGAACCCTGAACCGGGCGTCTGTTACGGGGCCGCAGGTCAGGATGGCAAAGTAGCCGAGGATGATCCCGAAAAAAACTAATGCTATCCAGGCGCGGGACCGGTAAAAGTTCCATAGGCCATATCCTCCAAACCAATAGGCAGGAAAGAGCAATAGCCATTGCCAGCCAACGAGGAAAAGGGTTAAGCCGCTGGTTTGTGTCCATAGCTTTTGCCAAACATTGCCAGTGCTTATGATCCCGTAGCCTTCCCTCAGCCCGAATTGAACATCTATATAAGAACGCAGGGGCTTGGTGAACAGATAAACGGCTGCCAGCAATTGGTTCTTAATAGTAGTGATCGGGGCTCCGGCGAGGATCCGAATAGCCGTATCTCTTTGATGCCGGAAATATGGGATCGGATCTTTATAGGCATCACCGGGATAGGCATCGTAAACAGCGTGTTCCAATTGGCGTTGCGCCTCGAATATCGAAATACCTTGCCGGTCGGCGATCACATCCGCCGCATGATAATAAAACAAGTCGAAGTTTCCGATCATACTTAGAAACGGCCGGTCGAATTGGCTGTAATTCCGGATCACCCATATTCCTGTGACCAGGTAGCTGATACCGGCCACCAGCGCAAAGGATCTCAGGCGCCGCATCAGGGGCCATTGCCGGTTCAACCCATAGACAAGCCCCAGCAACAGGGGCAAACCGACGGCTATGGGCCGGCACAATACGGCCAGGCCCAAAAAAAGGCCGGCGAACCATTCGTGAAGGCCCGGATGCCGGTAACTTTTCCAGGTATGATAGAGCCCTCCGGTTAACAGACAGGTGAAAAGCGTTTCGGTATGGATCGTATTGGCAAAAATTACGGAAGGGATGTCCAGGGCAAAAAAACCAGCGGCCAGGTATGCAGCCAGCATTTGGTTCGAAACGAACCGGGCAAAGGCGAAAGTATATAAAACGGTAATACAGGAAAGGAATAACTGGCAAACGATCGTACCGGCTATTGGGATCCCCAGCCATTGCAGGGCGCCCAGCATCAGCGGATATACCGGGGTCCGCATATAATCCGGTTCGAGTGAATCCTGGCTGAAACTCCCGTGTTGGATCAGGTTATGTCCCAGTTGCCAGTATCCGTAGGAGTCATACAGCATAAACCCATCCGGGTTCAGGATCAGGGTGGCCGCAAAAACCAGGGTGCGGACGGCAAGGGCAGCTAACAGAATAATAAAGAGGCCTTTTGGCCGGAGCAATTGGCCCATAAGAAGCCTGGATCAAGGAATTAATTAAATCGTGCAGCTTATCGCTGCGGCGTACTAATTATTTAAAAATTCGGTTGTTGCATCGATCGCTTTATACAGATCCGACGTAATTTCTTTCCGGATCCAGGGGTGGCTGGTGCCGAAGGTATGGTTGGCCCCGTCGATGGCGACGAGCCGGGCGTTTTGATTCCAGGAATTCAACGCTTCCGCATGGGAAAAGGGAACGGATGTATCTGCGGTACCGTGAATGAACAGGAGCGGGATATCCATTTTTTTGACGGAAGCGGCAATATCCAGCCTGTCGTAGTTGTTTTCGAGATCTTCGAGCAACTGAACCGCCAGCGGCATGTCCTGGTTGGTTCTTGAATTCCTGATGGTGATCCTGCCGTTTTTACGCCACTCGTTTTTCAGGTCATCCGACCAGTTAAAGGCAAAATCACTCACCGCTGCCAGGGTAACCACCTTTTTGATGCGGCTGTCGCTGGCTCCTTTTATCAAGGCTATACTTCCGCCTCTGCTATGCCCCAGTAAATTCAGACGGGCAGGATCGATCTCCGCATTTTCGAAAAAAGAGTGAGGGCCTAATAGCCAATCCATAACGTATCCGAGATCGTCGAGTTCAAAAGAAAAGTTGTTTTGTCCGAAAGCATCGAGATCCTCCAGGTTATCAGGCCTGTTTTCCGTGGTGCCGTTATGGGAAAAGTTGAATTTTACGAAGACAAACCCATCTTCGGCGAATTTCGTCGCCACCTTGTTCCACGGGCCCCAATCCTTGAATCCCTTAAAGCCATGCGCGAAAATGATGATCGGTTTGGGTTGTTTGGATTGCTCGAAAAAAACATCCAGCACGATCGGCTTTCCCTTGGAGCCTTCTATCACAATGTTGTTCAAAATATGCATCTTTGTATCTTTTAGGCTGCTGCCTTAATGCTGTTTGTGAGCTATCCCTGCAAATTTAAAAATTTATGACGATTACGCTTGAAGAAATAAAAGCGCCTATTGCCAATGAACTGAATATTTTCGAGAAAAAGTTCCGGGAAGCCATGAAAAGCAAGGTGCCTTTACTCGACCGGATCATGCATTATATCGTCAAAAGTAAAGGCAAGCAGATGCGGCCGATGTTCGTTTTTCTGTCGGCCAAATTATTCGGGGAGATCGGCCCGTCTACTTATAATGCCGCTTCGCTGATCGAATTATTGCACACCGCCACCCTGGTACACGACGATGTGGTTGACGACGCCCATGAACGCCGGGGATTCTTTTCCATCAATGCTTTGTGGAAGAATAAAATTGCCGTATTAGTGGGTGATTATTTATTGTCGAAAGGACTATTGTTATCCATAGATAATAACGAGATCGACTTATTACAGATCGTATCCAAAGCGGTGAAAGAGATGAGTGAAGGGGAGTTGCTGCAGATTGAAAAAACCAGGAAGCTCAACATCAAAGAAGATATCTATTACGAGATCATTCGGCAGAAAACCGCCACCCTCATTGCTTCCGCCTGTGCCAGCGGAACGGCATCCGTGAGTCCTGAAAAGGAAAACATCGATAAGATGTGGACTTTCGGCGAAAAGATCGGTATTGCCTTCCAGATCAAAGACGACCTGCTCGATTATGGCGATACCAATACCGGGAAGGCCAAAGGTATCGACATCAAGGAAAGGAAGCTGACCTTACCCCTGATCTATGCCTTACAGGAGGCCTCGAAATCCGACAGGCGCCATATCATCAACATCATCAAGAACCATAATAAGAATTCCAGGAAGGTCCAGGAAGTGATCGATTTCGTAGTGAAAAGCGGGGGGATCGATTATTCCCGCGAAGCCATGCAGCGCTACCAGGAAGAAGCCCTCGAGACCCTGAATGGAATGAACAACAGCGAGGCCCGCAGCGCCCTGGAGAAATTGATCCGCTATACCACCGATCGCAAAAAATAGATGCGGATGCTTTTTCCGGTTGGCAGGGATCAGGACCGGAATACCCTATATCGCGTGTAGAAACAAGTTCTTCCGCTTTTTCTTATCCTTTTTATATTGCTGGAACAAAAGATGCACGATACCATCGGCCAGGCCGATCTGGGGCACATAAATATTTTTCATGCCCGACCATTTCATGATTTTCAAAAAGATAGTCGCTGCCGGAACGATCACATCCGCCCGGTCGGGCCGCATGCCCAATTCATTGATCTTTTCGGTCGATGAATATTGACTCAGGTTATCATGCATTTCCCATAATTCTTTATAAGATAAAGGCGCCCCTTCTCTTTTCCTCGACATCTTAAAGATCTTGTTGATGTTCCCACCCGAACCGATCCCGGAAATATCGGAGAATTGGCCGGTATTTTCCTTGATCCAATGCCGCATGGCTTTCCAGTCTTTTTCCTTCACCTGATCGTTTAGGATCCTGATGGTACCGATATTAAAGGAATAGGAATTCACGATCTTGCCGCCCGAAAAAAAAGTCAACTCCGTACTACCACCGCCCACATCGGTGTAGAGGTAAGTTTTGCGTCGATCCATGTGCTCGGCGATATGCGTGGAATAGATGATCTCGGCTTCTTTTTTGCCATCTACGATCTTGATCTTGATACCCGCTTCATCGGCGATCCTCTTCACGATAGCGGGGCCATTAGCAGCTTCCCGCATAGCGCTTGTGGCACAAGCTCTGTAATCGATCACGTTAAAAACATCGATCAGGTGCCGGAAAGCCTTCATGGTATTGACCAGTTTCTCGATATTCTCTTGGCTGATCCTTTTGTTGGTAAAGGCATCAGCGCCCAATCTCAGGGGTACCCGAAGTAACTCTGCCTTTTTCAGGTATTGTTCTTCGGCATCTTCCATAATATTCGAAAACAACAGCCGCACGGCATTTGAACCGATATCTATGGCGGCAAACCTTAATAATTCCACTTATTCCGTTGTATGGTCAAAAAAAATGATCGCCTGATTGGCCTGGG
>JANQFB010000406.1 GCA_028278085.1 Chitinophagales bacterium | reverse complement strand
CCTGCCCTTGTTGTTTCGTCGAGGTACGCTCATCGCATTTAATCGTAGGTTTCAAGCGGCCTAGAGGTAATTTTGTCGTTTTCATAGTCAATCAAGTTTAAATGTCGTTAGTTAACAGCTTATTTCAATAGTTTCTATTTTTTCCGGTAGCCGACAAATATGCTTACCTTTCAATACTAAAATTAGCGTCAACAGGCGCTCTAAACATGAGCGGAATACCCAAATAATCAAATTAGGCATTAAACCTAACCGGATCCGATATTCCCTGATCAGGTATCCGGAATAGCGGGCCGGCGCCTTCACATATTTTTATTTTTGCAAGAAACCGGGGACGGGATAGTGTTAGCGGCTGATCCTTTTTCCGGTGTTAAGAACCAGCGCAGGTGAGGATAGCAATCGATCCTCACGGGGTAGATGGTGATTAGACTAAAAAATAAGGCGCAGGATTAATGTAGGGGCAAAAAAAAAAGAACAAGAAGTGGCTTACTTCCTGTTCTTTTAGCTGGAAAACTAACCCTAAAACCTGATTGAAAATCTTCGTCTTTCCCTAATAGATCAGTGTATAGTATGCTCTGGTATATAGTTTAGTAAATAGTTCCCTGCCCGTCTACAATATATACAGGTTTTGAAATAGCCCTGTATGAATTGCTCACTTTCAGATAGTATAAACCCGCAACCAGGTCATCAAGTGTTAGTTTTCTATGACAACATTCTTTTCCATTGGCCAGTGATTGGGAATAGATCTCTTTGCCCATCATATCCACCAGTGTAATATTCATATCGCTACCCACATCGGCATATTCCAGATCGATCTGCAGGGCTTCGTTAGAACTGACGGGATTGGGATAAACAGATACCTGCAAGGGTACTATTTCCCAGTGTTCGACACTGATTGCATCGGAATAGGTGGATTTCCCGTCGAGGTCGGTTTGCTTGAGCCTGTAGTAGGAGATACCGATCTCAGGATCCCTGTCCATCACCTGGTAATCGATCAGGGAATTGTGATCTCCATAGCTTTCTACAACTTCGACCATTTCATAATTCAACCCGTCGACGGACCGCTGCACTTCAAAGAAGTCATTATCTTGTTCGGACAAGGTAGTCCAGTTAACCGCTACATGATCCGTTTTGGATTCCGCTTCAAAAGTCGACAGGGTGATCGGAAGTGCGAGCCCGCTGCCGCCTGAAAAATCATTGTTAATGGGGTGGTCGGTTATGCCGGTGCTGGAGCTCAAGGCATTGTTGATGCTATCAACTTTGTCGTAAGCCGTCCATTGTGTCCCATCCCACTTGGTGGCAAACATGGCACTTTCTTTACCGGTTATATCCGCTGTTATGTATTCGTAATGCAGATCATAATTAAGGGATGTAAAGCCAATCGATAACATTTTCCAATATCGGTTTACATAATCGAGTGTTATCATTCCAGGATGTTTGATCTCGTATACTTTCACGGTAATACAGTCGCTTGCTCCTGCAAATCCTGTTCCCGGATTGAGCGTTATGATCATGGGCGTATAGTTACTATTGATACCCAGGGGGAATTTAAAGGCGCCTAAGGTATTGAAACACTTTTTAGCCGCTCCTTGTATCTTGCTGGGCGTTCCGCCGCCACTGATGCTTCCGCCGGCGTCAATGCTGAGCGTATCCGTACCCATATCCAGATCGCCATCGGTCAGGGTCAGGGTATTGTTGAGGTGAACATCACCTGTGGCAATAACATTTCCACCGGAATTATTGAGGGCCAGGTTGTAAAAATTTTCTCCCTGAGGTGAATTAAGCGCCTGGTTGCCACTACCGTTGAAAGTAACGGTTCCGTTTTGCGGCACGAAAGTACCTTTACTCACCCAATCGCCTGTGAGGCTTATCGCGTAATTATTCACAGATACATCGACCGTAGCGCCACTTTCAATATTGAAGTCATCAACTGACAGGCTGGTCGTAAGCGTTTTGATACCTGTTCCTGAAAAAGTAACATTCCCATGATTGATAGCCGGAATATTTTGCGGAGAAGAACCGTTGAAGTTGAGGGTATGCGGTAATCCGCCATTGACATAATTTCCTGCGATGGCCAGGAAAGAACCACCCACATTCAGATGTGATCCGCTACTGGCAATTATTTGAGAAGATGCATTGGCACCATCAATATTCCCGGTGATGGAAAAAGTGCCCATATTATCCAGGGTGGCTCCTGCGGCTATCCATACATCACCGGCAGTTTTGGATATACTTACCCCGGTTTTGACGATTACATAGCCATTTATCTGCAGTTGTCCCGAATTGGAAATTACTCCATTTCCGGACATAGTACTCCCATTCAATATGATATCCCCGGTGCCGGAATGATCGCCGCTATTGGCATAGGAGCCGTTGACGGTAAGGGAATAAGTATCATTATCGAGCAATGCATTATTAGCTATGGTAAGGTCGACAACGGTTGTATTGGAGGTTAAGGTAACGGAATGATTATTAAAGATCGTTACGTCATCTGCTGAACCGGGCACGCAGGTACAATCCCAAACGGAAGGATTACTCCAGGATCCGGATGTAATGGAATTCCGGGTTGCGGCTTGTCCGACCAATGTATTAAGCAGGGTTAATAATATACTGAGGATGATAAACACCTTACATACATAGAGCGTGCGAAGGAGGAGCTTTTTGTTGTACTCCAGTTTTTCGATCATGTACATTTTGTCCAGTAGATTTTTGTTGTCCATTGCTAGTAAATATTAGGTTTAACAGGTGGTATTAGAGATCTTGATTTGTTTTAGTGATTATCGATGAATACAAAATTAGGGTGTGAAAACCTTGAAATCATGCGGGGAATACCCAAAAAGAATAATTAAGTAATTTACCCATCCAAGGATCAACCCAAGTAGCCGAAAAAAGGGTATGGAGGGAACCTAAATATTCTAGTAATCAGTTCGTTACAGCAAATCAATGGTAAGATGTATCCGGTAAGGGCATACTCGGTCGAATACCCATCTCAGGCTGTTGAAATACCGTGGTGACTCAAGTCCGGGAGATGGATCCGGCCTTAGCGCAAGGCATATAAATGGCCATCTTTACTGCCGATAAGGAGGTAATCCCTGAAGGGTGTCGGGGAGGAATGTATTTTATCGGAGGTGGCAAACTGCCATTTTTCCAGGCCGTTTTCCGTGTTTATGGCATATAAGGTACCATCGGCGCTTCCGATATAGAGCATATTGCCGGCAATTGCGGGCGAAGCATAGATCTCATCATAAGTCTTGAACTTCCACAACAAGCTTCCGTCAAGCCTGGATACGGCATATAAATACCGGTCATGGCTGCCGAAGTAAACAGCCGTATCCGTAACGGCCGGTGAACCGTATACTTTATCTTTGGTAGGATACCTCCATATTTCCCGGCCGGTATTCCGGTTAAAGGTATACAGTACGCCGTCGTAACCGCCAAACCAAATGGTGTCACCTTTAATAGCGGGTGTGGAAGAAATGCCGCCTTTGACCTTAAACTTCCAGATCTCTTTTCCGCTGATCCGGTGAACGGCATAAAAATAATTGTCGATCGCGCCGATATAAACGGTTTGTTCCGTTGCCGTCGGTGATGCTATGATCTCCTTGTTGGTTTTAAATTTCCATACCAATTGACCGCTGGCAGCATCCAGGGCATACAGGTAGCCATCGAGGCTGCCGACATACAGGGTTCCTTCGATATGTGCAGCCGTTGAATAGATCTTTCCGGAAGTGGCAAACTGCCATACTATGGCCCCATTTTCCGGCCTGATCGCATAAAAATTCTTGTCATAGCTACCGATATATAAGATCCCATCGACGAGGATCGGTGAAGCGGTGATCTCGTTAGCGGTGGCAATTTTCCATTTTTCCACGCCGGTATGGAGGTCAACAGCATAAATATGATGATCACGGCTGCCGAAAAAGACGATGTCATTCCAAACGGCAGGGCTCGAAAATACTTCATCCCCGGTCTTAAATTTCCAGGCAATCGACTGGAGTTCGGGCTTTGGTTCATTGTTAAATACCCCGGTATGTTGCCTATCGGCCTGAAACATAGCTATTGCGGGAGTGGGTTGGGATATGGGGTCTTCCCGTGGGGATTGGGATTTATTTTGGCAACCGCAGAACAGGCATATACCACATATGGCGATAAGATAATTATTCATGTCGCAAATATGCTGTAAAAATAGAGAAAGCAAGGAAAGGATGGAAGCAAACAGGCTAG
>JANQFB010000109.1 GCA_028278085.1 Chitinophagales bacterium | reverse complement strand
CCCGCCCAGGCCGAATAATAGCACCCGTCCGTTACCTCTTTTCAGGGAGGAGACACTGGCAATGGCGTGTACATATTGCCAATGGGAATAAGGGTCTTCCTCATTCTCGATCAGGGTTTGGGTGATACCGTTGATCATCAGGGCCCGCTGGTTAATGGTATCGTTGTAATAATCCATCACCCGGAGCTGCCCCATGATCCCTTCGGATTCAAATTGTTTTTTAACATGGATCGGCAGCTCGTAAGGTCCTTGGATGATCCGGTAAATAGTCTTGAACAGGATCCCATGATCCAAAATGATCGCAGAACATTGAAGGCCGAGCAGGAGGGTGGCCGATACCGTCAATTTGAGGAAAGTCTTTCTGTAAAGGATCAATAGTACGCTTGTCAACAACAGCCCGGTAATGGTAAGGGTCATCACCTTTATGCCCCAGGAGGGTAGTAGGAAAAATCCCAGGATAAAAGTCGACAGGATACCGCCTATGGTTGAAACGGCATAAACCTGGCCTGCGGCTTTACCGGCTTGCGTGGCCGAGCGGGCGATCAGGTGGATGAGCAGCGGAGAAGTGGAACCCAGGAGCACCAATGGAAGACATAGCAATAAAAGAACTGATGCGATCAGGCTGAAAAAAAAGCCGAAGCGGTAGGTAAAATACAGGATGGGTTCGGCCAGCAGCGGCATCATGGCGATGGCCGGGAGACAAAAAATGAACAGGCGGTAAACATAGGCATAGGCCTCTTTTTTCCGGGCGAGTAAACCGCCGATAAAATATCCGCTGGTCAGGCTCAGCAGGGTAACACCGATAACCGTCATCCAGACATAAAAAGAGGAGCCGAAATAAGGGGCGATGATCTTTCCCCCCAACAATTCCACGGACATAACAATGGCCCCTTCGATAAAAGCCAGTAAATACAGCCTTTGACCGGACAGCATCCCGGGATCCGAAGTTTTTTGATGCATTACCTCAGCTTGGAATTTGGTGGAAGTTGGGCCATCAGCCGGTTATTGGGTCAGTTTTCCTCCCCATTTATTGGCCCATATCATCCAGAGCACAAAAATAAACCCATACACGATAAAGGTAAACGTGTAGGTATGGTTGAACGGCACATATTCGGGCGCATATACCAGGATCAGCGACAAGGCGCATATCCGCATGATGTTGAGGACATGGATAATCAAGATGCCGGCGGGAATAAAGACCAGCTTTTTCCAAAAACTGCCCGGATAGGCAAGCACGAATCCGCTGAATAGGGCAAAAAGATCCAAGCCGTTGCAGGGATCGCCGATCCGTAAACCTTCTGTGTTGGCTATGATCAATAAGCGGCCTTCCGTGAATACGGTGTACCCCAGCGATCTTAGCGCCCAGGCGCTCAGGTCGATCGTATGGGCGATCACCGCCTGGTCGATAGCGCCGATCGGGTGCAGCCAGATCTCGTAAATAACATACCACAGGCAATATAGTAATACTGCCTTACCAAGGAAGGTTAACAGGGTTTTATGTTTGAAATAGGAGAAGCTTTGCCTGAAGGTTTGTTTGCTAGAGGCCGTTTTTCTTCCCATAAAGCTTTTTTACGCCATATAACACGCCGGCTGCCAGCAATAACCCTGCGCCGCCATCTATCGGAACATTACAGGGGCCCTTGCAGGGTTTGTCAGGGTTGATCGGAGGACCCTTTGTTTTACCGGGCTGTGCCTGTACATACAGGCCTGCTAATCCTAAACTACAACATATAATGGAGGTCAGTACAATTTTGCTGATGTATCTTCTCATATTCCGCTACATTACAATTTTTATTCGATTTATGGTTTTCCAATAAATACTTTCCTGACATGCTCCTGATCGAGGGTTGACAACCGCACCATATAAAGACCGGTCGGTACATCGCTGAGGTCGATGGTATAATCCTTGCTATCGACATTGGCATCCAGGATCGTTTTATCTAAAGTTTGTCCAAGCAAATTAACCACTTCTATCCGCAGGTCTGTTTTGTTGGTAAAACGTACTTTGACATAAACCAGTTCCTCGACACTGTAAATACTGACCCCTCCGTTAGCACTTTCGTCGAAATCTTCCGCTTCGGAGCTTGAAACCGGTTCCACGAAAGTAGGAACTTTATGCGTAACCTCGACCGTGTGGGTATGAATATCTTCACAATCCATATTGGATGCGGTTAAGGTGATCGTATAAGTACCCGGTTCCTGGTAGGTATGATAGGGATGGATCTGGTAAACCTTAGGTGATCCGTCGCCGAAATCCCAGGTGTACAAGGTTGCGCCGGAACTGTTATTGGTGGTGAATACCCGGCTGTCCTCATCCAGGTAAATAACATCCGCCTGGGTGGTGAAACCGGCGTTAACCAGCATAGGCGTAATGATCTCCGTTTCCTGAACCTGGCTGCAGATGGCATTATCGACCATCACCCGGTATTTCCCTGCCGTAAGCTGTGATAAAGTATCGGGGCCGTTTACATTGGCCGCCAGGCGAACGGTATCCCCGGCCTCGTTCAGCCATACATAGGTAAAGGGGCCTTTGCCTTTTTTCTCGGCGATGATATGACCCAATTGGCCACTGTCGCAGCTCACATCTTCTTTCACCGTTTCGATCGGAGCCGCAAAGTGCAGGTTGAACCGGTGTTTGAATACCGTATCCGCATCCTGGTGGAAGCTATAGGTCGCTGTTGACCGGACGTCGGTCCACATACCGGTGATGCTGTCTTCCAGGAAGATGCAGGTATTGTCGTCGAAAGAGCTCATTCCGCTGAAATCAAGCTGGTAATCCCCGGATACGCCGACTTTGATCTTCAGTTTGACCTTCCGGTCTTCCGTCAGCTCCGGGAAGGCATTGATACTGAAGTCCAGGCATTTGCCGCCGACATCCGAAACCGAATAGATCTGCGGTACTTCATACCAGTCGGTGAATAATTTCAAAGCATCATAGGGCGGATCAAAGGCATCCGTAGCCTGGTCGCGGAAACGGACGGCGATCTCATCCGTATAGCCCGTTACGCCGCTGATCAACATTTTCAACGCATTTTTGATGCTATCGTTGCTCTTGATCGGCACATCCTCATCCACCATTACATCCCGTGTACAGGATACCGAAGCGCCGGGGCTATGGACTTTGATATAAAAGGCCTGGCTGGAGGCAACATATTGCGAACCACCGTTCACCGACAAGCCGTCGACAAAGCCGGCATAATTGGAGGCACAACGGTCGAAGGTATAGATCGCATCGCAGCAGTTGATCTTGGTCCACCCCGCAGGTGCATACCAATCGATATTGGCCGGATAGGGATTCCCCAGGAAATTCCAGCCGTCGTTATCATTTCCAAAAGCCGTTACCGTGTAGGTGATCGGGAATACAAAAGGATCCAGGTTAACCGTACCGGAGGCGGCCACCAGCGTCGGAAGGTCGGTTGCCCACACATACATAAAATATCCCAGGCCCCGGTCGATCGGGTTGGTTACATTGGTCGGTTCGGTAAATCCGACACTTTGCACACCCGCTACGGTTTCATCATAAGTATAGACATTCGACTGTGCCGCGGGATAATTCACACCGGTGAAGCCCTGCATCCAAAGATAATTATACCATTCGGTGAGGGTCAGGCCGGAAAAAGGACTGGACAGGTAGAGGTAGTCCTCACAACCACCCACATGGCGTTCCATTTTTACAATTCCTGCAATGATACCGGTACCTTCCCCGGAAACATTGGCGGTTCCCGAAGCATCGGATCCCAGGATCAGGGTATCGCCGACCGTAATATTCAGGGTGCCTTGCTGAGCTTTTAAAGTCCCTTTAACGGTGGTATTGCCGCCGGTGATATTGACCGTGCTCGGGTTATCGATCGTCAGGTCATTCAGGGTTCCGCTTCCCATGATATTCTGAGGTGTGGTACCTTCCATAACCGTTTCCCCGTCATTGGTAAAGGTACCGTCGATATCCAGGTCGCCTACCAGGGTCAGGGTATTGGTATTATCCACAAGCGTTCCGCCGGTGTTAATGGTAATGGAACCTGCTGGGGTCACTCCAGTAAGGTCGACCGTATGTCCGGATAAAATGACCACACAGTCATCCTGGTCCGGGATAGATCCGTCTACCCAGGTATTGACATCGTTCCAGTCACCCGTTTGGGCGGAAATGGCACATTTGTCGAGGTAGTCCGGGGTTCCGTCATTATCGCCGTCAGGCAGATCGGCGGCAGATCCTCCGCAATCGGGATCATAGCGGTCATCGATACCGTCGTTATCACAATCGGTGCCCAAAGGAGCCTGTGGTGAAGAAAATCCTTCCGTATTATCGGCCAGCAGATCGCCGTCGGAGTCGAGATCCAGGTAATCCGGTGTGCCATCCCCGTCATTATCCGGGTTGGGTGGCAGAGGATTCAGCAGATCCGGATCGATATCATCCACGATCCCGTCACCGTCCGCATCATTAGCCGATGCATAGGCTGCGGGATATTGACCGTTATCATCCATGTTTGCGGGTAAGGATCCGTCGTTGGCTTCCACACCGTCTGTAATACCGTCGCCATCGGAATCCAACTCCACACGATCCTTCAGACCGTCGAGGTCGGAATCCGGATCGGGCAGGGGAAAACCTGCGCTAACGGGATCCACATCATCGGCCAATCCGTTGCCGGTGGCATCATTCAGGATGACATACCAGGCCGGGTACTGGCCCTGGGCTCCCATATTTGCCGGCAGCACACCCGAATTGGCTTCCACGGCATCCGGGATACCGTCATTATCGGAATCCAGGTCAAATTCGTTGGTGATACCGTCGCCATCGAAATCTCCGGAAGTTTCGGCGATATCGGGAATACCGTCATTGTCGTCATCAATATCGGTTACATTGGCAATGCCGTCATTATCAAAGTCAGGCTCACAGGTAACGGTGTTGAAGTTATATTCCATTGCATCGAGGGCGAAACGGCGTGATCTCCGCTCGATCTTTATGTACTTGGCATCATTGGCGGCGCTAAGGGTATAGAAATGATCGGTAAGCGTCGGGCTGGATAACGTAATGGATGTCCGGTTGATCCATGCGACACCGTCAATAGATTGACTAACCCACATCCTTGCGTTACCGCCGCTCAGCTTTCTTCCCCGGATCGTGATCACTTCGTTTGCATCTACCACGTCTTCCAGTTCAAAATCGATCTCATCACCTGCGTTAAAGTTTGCCTCGGTCGTGTTGAACGGGCCGATGACATTATCAGGATTGACCACACCGTTGTTATTGGACCAGGCTAGTACATTTCCGTTTACCGTAGTGGTTACCTGGGCAAATCCTGCTCCACAAGGAGAGGTCTCCAGGTAATCCGGTGTACCGTTAGCCGGATTGATATCCAAAGGTTCGTTGATGGTGGTGATGCCGTCGTCATCGTCGTCTACATCCCTGAAATCGACTTCACCGCTGGCATCGAAATTCTGTAAGGGAACATTGGATTCTCCGCCATAAGCAGTACCGCCATCGGTGTCAAATGTGTCATCGATGCCGTCACCGTCCGCGTCGGTACCGCTGGGAGCAGAATCGGCCACACCGTCGAAGTTGGCGTCATTGCCTTCAATAATATCGGTTACCGAATCATTGTCCGTATCATCATCACGGAAGTCGGGTGTTCCGTCCGCATCCAGGTCCTGGGGAACGATCGGCAATCCGTCAAAACTGACATCCCAGAAGTCGATCACCCCGTCACCATCGGCATCGACGATCAGCGAGGGTTGTTGGTAATTAAAGGTTGCCTGGCCTTCACGGGCATCGGCAATCCCATCCCCGTCGGCATCCATGTCGATATAATCCGGACGCTGGGGCAGGGCATAAGTCGTTTCATAACCGGTATCGGTATTAGGAACAGCCAATGGCGAACCCATCAGGTTATCATCATAACCGTCATTGTCGGTATCCACAAAGCCATCCACTATCCCATCCGTATCGGTATCATCACCGCCTGCTTCGACAAGGTCCAGGATACCGTCGTTATCGGAATCCCGGTCACGATTGTCGTTAATGCCGTCACCATCGGAATCGGGATTGGCGAAAGTAGAAGCGGAAGCGCCATAGGGTACGGCGGGCGCACTATCTACCGCATCGATCAATCCATCTCCATCTGCGTCAGGACCCACCAGGCTTCCGGTTGCGGGATTATATTGGGCGATGGCAATACCGTAATTCGCTTCCAGGGCATCGGGTATGCCGTCATTATCGGAATCTTTATCCACCAGGTCGAAGATGCCGTCGCCATCCGTATCTACCTGCAATTCCACCGCATCGAGGATACCGTCATTATCGGAGTCGAGATCACACATATTAGGGACCCCGTCACCATCGGCATCACCGGCGCCTTCGGCAAAATCGGGTATGCCGTCCCCGTCACAGTCAGGACCGGTGGCGGCACCGAAATTGTTATTAGGATCCAGCTCGTTGAAATTGACATTATCTTCGAATACAGCGAATTCTATATTATCAGTGGTCAGTGCATATCCGGCAGGTAAGGTGCTGAGATCGACCTCGAGCACCACATTTCCCGAAGCAGCAAAATCAAAGCTGTAATTACCGCCGGCATCGGTAACGGCGGATTGAATGAGCAGATCGCCCGGATCGACCAGGCTGTCTTTGTTGACATCATAATACATCAAAACGGTTACGCCTGCTAATGGCGGTTCCCCGCCTTCCAGGATACCATTGAAGTTCAGGTCATCCCATAAGGTTCCGGTAACCGTATTTGCCGGGGCAACCAGGGCCGCCAGTGCTTCCGGATCGCCGCAACCGGGGGCGAGGCTGACCACATCTGTCATCACACCGGTCAGCGGATCGATCTCCCAGAATTCATTTTGGGTACCTACCGTACCCCAGAAGGTGCCGTCGTTATAATACGCCATTCCTTCCACATCATTTTCCGTAGCACCTGCTACGACGGAGACAGCGCCCGTATTTTTGTTAACATTCAGGATCTGGTCATTGACGCCATCGTTTCCAATGGTATACATTTGGCCGTTGGTCGGACTCACCGCAATATCGTCCACATCATCGTAAACGCCACTTCCATCGATCACGATATAATCGATACCGGCGCCGAAAGCATCCTGGACATATTGACCGGTAACCGGGTCGATCTGGAACATCACATCGAAATCAGCGCCTCTTCTTTCGGATGCCCAGAGAATACCTGTCCATGGGTCGAATGACAGACCGTCGACATCGTTTACCGGGATACAGCCCTGTGCACCGTTCATACATCCGGCGCCGTCGATATTGCCGATGGATGTATAGGTGCCGGTAGAAGTGTTCAACGTGCCAAAATCACCGGCATTGGCGGCATAAAGGGTGTTACTGCCCGGCCAGTAGGCGATGGCTTCGATCACGCCTACACCGGTACCACCGATCAGGGAACGGCTGCCGGTGAAGTGATTGATACTCCATAATTCGTTGGAGCCGTCACAGACATAGTAAAAGATACCGGGATTATTGGCATCGTACAGATCCCGCCAATCCGGTTCGGCATCGCTATCCTCGTTTTGAAGTGGAACATTGGTGCCGCAGCCCCAGGTATTGGCAGCTCCGCCGGCCGTATCGATCACCAGCGTCGGGTTGACTTCTGCCGTTCGGGTACCCGTACCGTTGATAATGATGGCCAGGGTATTGCCGGAATTCCATCCCGGGCGGTCGATGATCTCTTGGATGATGGCCGTGAGATCAGGGGTTTGTTGGTTAGGACCTGCATTTGGTGCCGTCCAGCCGGGTGGCGACCAGGCCACACTGGCAGAGGTTTTGGTCCGGTTGGAAACGTCATATGCTGTCGAGGTAAAAGCTGTGGAGTTGTCAGTATCTTCTCCGTAAATATTCAGGCTCACCGCTCCGGATCCGCTTTCGTCGGCCTGGAATTGAATATAAGCGCTGGTAATGGTCTTGCCTTGAGGGATGTTGACGCCGGTAAACCTTACACCAACCTCCTGTAGACCTTGTCCGCCGGCTTCGTCAGCCAGCTCGAGGTCGGAACTGGTCAGGTAGATGCTGCCGTCGGAAACATCTTCTTCGGCATAATCGGAGGCATTTCCGTTGTAGGCATTTCCGCCGCCACCGGTAGAACAATCCACATCGAAAGTATCGTCGATGCCGTCGCCATCGGAATCCGATCCGCTGGGTGAAGTATCGGCCACACCGTTGAGATCGGCGTCGTTGCCTTCAATATCGTCATTGACCCCGTCGCCGTCAGTATCGAGATCCTGGAAATCCGGCGTACCGTCGTTATCGGTATCTTCGGGTACTATGGGCGAACCACCCATGGAAAGGTCGAAGAAATCGATCACACCGTCATTATCCAGATCCTGTATGATCGAGGGCTCGGTAAAATCTGCGGTTGAAAAGCCTTCCACATTGTCAGTAATACCGTCGCCATCGGCGTCATAATCCAGGTAATCCGCGTTAAGCGGCAAGCTATAGGTGGTTTCGTAAGAAGCATCAGTATTTGGTATGGGCAGCGGCGTGGTAGCAAGGGGATCATGATAGCCGTCGAGGTCGACATCCGAAAAGCTGTCGACTGCTCCGTCGCCATCGACATCGGTGCCGCCGGCTTCGGAGATATCCATGATACCGTCGTTATCCGAATCTTTATCATGCCGGTCGACGACACCGTCGCCGTCCGTATCGGGATCCGGGAGGGTAGAGGTGGAGCCTGCGCCATAAGCTACGGCGGGAGCATTGTCCACTACGTCGAGGAGGCCATCGGAATCGCTGTCGGGGCCTATAAAGTTACCCGTACCGGAATTATATTCGGCCAGGGCAATACCTCCGTTGGCTTCGAGTGCATCCGGAATACCGTCGTTGTCGGAATCCCGGTCGCGGTAATCTTTTTTACCGTCGCCGTCGCTATCGGTAATGCCTTCTACGCTATCCAGGATACCATCGTTATCGGAATCCAGGTCCTGGTAATCGGGGATGCCATCGCTGTCGGAATCTCCGGTGGCTTCCGAGAAATCGGGAATGCCGTCGCCGTCGAAATCCGGGCCGGTAGCAATACCGAAATTATTATTGGCGTCCAGCTCTCCGAAATTGACTGCATCGGCAAAAACGGCCAGCTCTTTATTATCGGTGGTAAAGGAATATAAAGGCGGTACGGTGGCTTCATTCACTTTTATGATAAGGCTAGCGGTGGTCGCAAAATGGAATAGAAAATCACCACTGGCATCGGTAACATCGGTCTGGATCAGGACGTCGGAGGGATCCAGGACACCATCGGCATCCTGGTCATAATACAACTCTACGGTAATACCGGCTATCCCAACTTCACCCCCGTTGATGATACCGTTATAATCCACATCGTCCCATACTTTTCCGGTTACAACATTTGCATCCGCAACCAGTGCAGCCGTGCCTTCCGGATCCGAACACTGGGCGTGGTTAACATCTACCATATTGGACATGACGCCTGTTTCCGGATCGATCTGCCAGAATTCATTTTGGGTACCTACCGTACCCCAGAACGAGCCGTCGTTATGATAGGCAAGGCCTTCCACATCGGGCTGGTCGGCAGCGACGACTGCAGTAACGGCTCCGGTGGTTTTATTGATCTTCAACACCTGGGCGTCCGGAGCCTGAGTGGCGATGGTGTACATCTGTCCGTTGATCGGGCTTACGGCTATATCATCGATATCCAGGTATACTCCACTGCCGTCGATAACGATGTAGTCGATACCGGGGCCGAAAGCATTGGGTACAAATTGTCCCGTCGAAGGATCGATATGGAATAACAGGTCATAATTCCCGCCTCTCCGGTTCGATGCCCATAGGATACCTGTCCAGGGGTCGAACGACAGACCGTCGACATCGTTGAGGGATTGCGGTCCGGCAGCCCCATTGGCCGTTCCGCCTCCATCTACTTCTCCAACGAAACTAAAGGCGCCGGTGGTTTTACTGATCGTACCGAAATCGCCGGCATTGGTGCCATACAACGTTTGATTGCCCGACCAGTAGGTGATCGCTTCGATATTGGGAACCCCGAAATCGCCTATTTGCGTCCGCCCTCCGTCGGCACGGTTGATCTTCCACAACTCATTGCCGCCGTCACAGGCGTAATAGAGGGAATCCGGGTCGCCGGCATTCACCGCTAAGGCGGCCAGCATAAAGAGGGCAATAGATTTTAATTTTTTGGTATAGCTCCACAGGCTATTGTTACAATAGATAGTAAATGATGTAATAGCATACATGGTGGTAAATTTGGGTGAATAGTTTGCTTGAGGTCGAACATTACAATTTACGAAAAAACCGGTAAAAACCGGAACATATTATGATTGGTTGCAATGGTTGTTTCAATGTACCGGTAAAATAGGTTAATTATCAGATAATCAACAATTATTTCGATCAATTGCGATTATTATTCGATGAATTCCGAACCCTCAATAGGCGAGGCTATATGGGAGCGGCAGCTTCTCCGAATATCCATGCTTGGGGCTCGGGCAAGGTATAGCTTATTCGATCTCCAGGTTCGGGCAATCGATCTCTCCGGGTCTGCTGGTTTCGGGATTCGACTGAACGCCCGGCTGGGCAGTGGTTTCGTCGAGCGGATTCTCAATATCCTGCACAAAACCGATCACTTTGAATTCCGTCCGCCGGTTGGCCTGGTGTTCTTCTTCCGAACAATTGACGCCGTTGCTGCATCGGTTGGTCAGTTCATATTCCCCATAGCCCCTTGCAGTGATCCGCTGGTTGGAAATACCTTTGGAAATGATATAGTTCACCGCAGCTTCGGCCCGCTTCTGCGACAGCCATTCGTTGTAAGAATCACTACCCCTGGAGTCGGTGTGGGAACCTAATTCGATCTTGATCTCGGGGTTGGTATTCAACAACCTGACGATCTTATTCAATTCGAAGGCGGCATCGGGCCGGATGTTGAATTTGTTAAAGTCGTAATAGATATTTTCGATCTTGATACCTACCCCGACCTGGATCTTGGCCAGTTCGAGCTTGGCAAAGATGGCCTCGTCGGCGGGTACGCCGATCGTCGATACTTCCACGCAGTTGGTGAAGTAGCCGGATTTTGAACCCCGGATGATAAAGTCGGCTTCGGGCGGTAAACAGCCCTCGAAAACCCCGTCAGGACTGGTAACGGCCTGCATGATCTCTTTGGTGGCTAAATTATATATCTCGATAAAGACCTGGTCGAGCGGTTCTTCCGTATCTCTTTCCACCACATAACCGTCGAGCTTGAGACAGGGGGCCTGTTCGATCTCCAGTTTGACGAAAAGCTTGTCGGCAGCGGTCTTACCGATGGTGCTGATACTCTTCTTGTCCTGGGTAAAGCCGGCTTTGGTACCGGAAAGTTCATATACCGTATTGGAGCTGACGTTCACGATAAAGGTGCCGTTTTCGAGGGTTGCCAATTGGTTTTCCAAGAGGCTTTTCGATTTATTGACCAACTTAACCTGGGCATAGGGGATGGGCTCCTGGTTTTCGCGGTTCACCACAACTCCTTCCAGGTTCAGCAACTCGTAGAAGGGTTCCATGAACAAGTTACAATTGATCGTATCACTCTGGGTATAGCCCTTGGTGGAAAAGTCGTACCGCCCCGGCGAGTAACCGTCTTTATTACCGATAACAGCATATTCCTGGTAGGCCTGGAGGGTGAAGTAGAAGCGCCCGTCATCCAGGGTCATATATTCATCCTCATAGGAATTCGTGGTTTTATTATAGAGGTCGACCTGGACACCTTCGACCGGGAATTCTTCCCCTTTTAATTCTTCGATCACCAAACATTTCAGTTCGATCACGATATCTTTAGGTATCGGTATGGTATCCTGGGGTAATACAATAGGTTTGGGCCGTTTCTTCACCGTATCGTTCTCACACATGACCCGGATCTGATCGAGGGGAACCCTCCGACCTTTATGATAGGGAACCGTCCAGGCGCCCACGATCCCTTCTTCGATGATCTTCTGGCGGAGATCTTCCGCTTCATTCAAGGTCTGGAACGGCCCGACCGTAAATCTGGTGATACCCGTTTCGGCGATCTCTTTCTCCATTTTCAGGTAGAGGATCCATTCCTTGTTCCGGAGGTCCTCGAATTTGGCAGAGCGGGCGTTTTTAAAGGCGCCGATCTGGATCTTGAACAGGATATCCTCGAAGACATAGTCGCCACAATCCTGGAGCACGTTAAAGTAAAGATCGTCGAGCTCAACCTGTGTTTTCGGAGATTTCGGATTCTTCTCACCCAAATGGCCGCCGATGATCTCCAGGCATACCTTATCCTTTTTGTCGAGGGTGGATGGATCATCGTATACAGCGTATCCTTCCGGCATCAGCCGGTCGCCTTTGATCCCCCGGTCGACCAGGCTTTCCACCACGGAGATAGACCGGGCATAGGCCACATCGGCTTCGACATATCGCTTATCGACATAAGAAACGATCCGTAAGGAGATCAGCGGATTTTCTTTCAGGAACTGGTAGATATTATCCAGTTCGGGTTTCGATTCGGCTTCGATCTTGGAGCTATAGCCTTCGAAGAAAATATTTTTCAAACAGATCTGGTCGCCGAGCTCTCCGCACAAGAGGTCGATGTTCTTTTCGATCTTGATAAAAGTATCCTGCCGCGGAAAATAGATGTTCTCCGACTGGAAGATCTGTCCTTTGGATTTGATGGTGATATTATAGTTCCTGCCCGCAGGAATAGCGATGAGGTATTTACCGGTGGCTTTATTCGCCCGGTAGAGGCCTTGCAGTTCCCCGGTTTCGTTATCAAACACCAGGATGTCTGCTCCGGAAGGTTCGCCACATTCCGTAACGAAACCCCGCATCAGGGTATACACCGGTTTTTTGTAGTAATCTTCCGGCAGGTCGATCACATAGATATCCTGGTGGCCGAAGCCATCTTCCCGGTAGGAGGAGAAATAAGCCCGCTGGCCGTCACCGGAGAGTACAAAATACAGATCGTCATCAGCGGTATTGATGGGGTAGGCCATGTTTTTGGGTTCCGACCATCCGCCACCTTTCAGGCTGCTCATGAAAATATCATAGCCGCCCATGCTGTTATGACCATGGGAACTGAAATAGAGGGTTTCTCCATCCGGGTGGATAAAGGGGGAATCTTCGTCGTATTTGGTATTCACAATGGGCCCCAGGTTTACCGGTAAGCCCCATTTCCCGCCGGGCAGCCGCTTGGCTTTATAGATATCTTTACCGCCGAAACCGCCGGGCCTGTCGCTGGAAAAATAGAGGTCGTTCTCATCGCCGGACAAACTGGCATGGCCTTCCCAGTATTTGGTATTGATGGGCGCGGGAAGCTTCTGTGGCGTGGACCAGTTGCTACCCTGCAACAAACAGATAAAAATGTCGTGCGGGGCTACTTTGCTCTTGTAGATAAACAGCTTCTGACCATCGGCCGACAGACCTATTGCCGCATCATGATAGATGGAATTGATCACCATGGTATCGCTTTCCACCCGGGCTTTGTTAATGTTGGTTTTATCTTTTTCACTATAAATAACGGACGTCGAATCGATCCGTTGGGAGGGTTGCCATTCATCGTTGATATTGACGGAATAATAAACATCTTCGTAATATTCACCGTTATCATCTATAAATCCGCCGGTTATACCCTCCCTCCGGGAAGTGAAGATCAAAATGGATTCATCCGCCGAAATAACCGGCACATAATCCCCCCATTGGGTATTGATATTTTTACCCAGGTTCCGGATCTCGATCCTCAGGGGATTGGAGATGAATTGTTTGCCATGCCCGCACTGCTTGATCCGCCGGTTCACTTCATTCCTTAACACCCGGCCTTCTTCATTATCTTTCAAAAAGATCTTGAATAGTTCGTAATAGCGGATGGCTTCATTGAATTTGTGATTCACATGATAGGCCTGACCCAGGAAATAGTAGGCTTCGGGAATGGTATCCGGGCTTTGAACCGTTTCCCGCAGGTATTCGATGGACTGGCCTTTTTCGGTCCTGGAATTCAGGTAACATAACCCGATCGAATAGCTGTATTGGGGATCATCGGGATATTTGGCGGCCAGTTCTTTATAAATGGGAAGCGCTTTATCGAATTTATTCGCCATGAACAGCTTCTCGGCTTCCCGTATCTGTTTTTTATCTTTCGACTCCTGGGCGGATACCTCCGCAACGATCAAAGCAAGGAACATCAGCAGGATACTGCCTATCCTTAAGATCCCGGGGAGTGCTCTTATCACATACGGATCCGGATATGTCTTATTCATGTTGATCAGCAAAAGTATTCAAATATTCCAATAATTACGGTTGCGCGGGGAAGTTCATGAATGAAGGGAAAATTTGTATGATGGCTCCTTATTGATTTGATCATGCGCTGTTTAGATGCCAGCGGGCCTTCCTTCTTATTAAAAGTAGGAGAATCCGGCCGAATTATAGCAAAAATTTCGATGAACAAGGGAATTCTAAAGATGAATTTTATTAACAATGGGAATGTGGGGAAATAAATAGAAGATAATAACGCCTGATACCCTTTTTTCCCAATTTGATGCCTGTAAAGTAAACCGATAACAGGGCCGGGAGACCGGATGTTTTTCGTTAAATATGCCTGTCCGTCAGTCGAATAGATATATATCGAAGCCTAACAACCGTATGTAGGCGTTAGCCAAGGGCGGCAGGCTTTGACCGGGAGGGATGGAGGAAAGTCATGAAGGGCCTGTCTTAGGGGTTTTTATCAAGTGTTGACAGCGGTGCACGGTAGCGGGGCCTTTTTGAACAATTCTGAAATTTTGCCGTAATTTGCTTCCAGTATATTAAATCCTAAAAACCCTTATCACCGGGAACTTTGAAAACGATCGACAATGAAGGACCTGAACGCTGGGACCTGATCATCCGGCCTAAAACTTCTTTATTGAACTGGCAGTTGAAGGAACTTTGGGCCTATCGCGACCTGATCCTGTTATTTGTCCGCCGGGATTTTGTATCCATCTACAAACAAACCATCCTGGGCCCCTTATGGTTTATTTTGCAGCCCCTGCTCACCACTATTCTCTTTACTGTTGTATTCGGCAATATTGCGCAAATATCCACGGATGATCTCCCGCCGGTGCTGTATTACATGTCGGGGATCGTGCTCTGGAATTATTTCCAGGAATGCGTTACCAAAACGTCCAATACCTTTATTAACAATGCCCAGATCTTTGGCAAGGTTTATTTTCCCCGGCTTTCCGTACCGGTTTCCGTGGTGATCTCCAACCTGATCCTGTTTGCCATACAATTCCTGTTCTTCATGGGCTTCTTTGTATACTTTGTTTGGCAAGGGGTGGATATCCGGCCGAATATGACCATCATTTATTTTCCGGTGCTATTGATCATTATCGGTGGGCTGGGCCTGGGTTTCGGCATCATTATTTCGGCGCTGACCACCAAATACCGCGACCTAAAATTCCTGGTGGATTTCGGGGTAAAGCTGCTGATGTATGCCACCCCGGTGGTCTTCCCCTTATCGTCGGTGAGCGGGAAATATAAATTATTGCTGCTGGCGAATCCGATGTCGTCGGTGATCGAGGCTTTTCGCTTCAGCTTTTTAGGCAAGGGGGCGTTCGATTGGACCTACCTGGGCTATAGCGCCTCGTTTATGATCATTGTACTGGTTACCGGTATCCTGATCTTTAATAAGGTGGAAAAGAATTTTATGGATACGGTTTAACGGAAGGCGGGATCGGTTAAGGCCGCTCGTAAGATCATTTACGTAATTAATACCTGATTTAATTACGTAATTAAATCAGGTATTCGACAAGCAATTTCCTATGCGGGAAACAGTTATCAAAGTTGAGAATTTAGGTAAGCAATATATGCTGGGTGTGATCGGTACCGGTACGCTCACCCGCGACCTGAATATGTGGTGGGCCAGGATCAGGGGGAAGGAAAATCCCTATGCCCGGATCAACCAGGACGGTTCGATGGAAACCGGGGCTCATTGGGCCTTACAAGCCATCGATTTCGAGGTGGAGCAAGGGGAGGTATTGGGTATTATCGGAAAAAACGGGGCAGGTAAATCCACTTTGCTGAAGATATTATCCCGCGTAACTACTCCCACAAGCGGTTCGATCAAGATCAAAGGGCGTATTGCCAGCTTGCTGGAAGTGGGAACCGGCTTTCACCCCGAACTGACCGGCCGGGAAAACATTTTCCTGAACGGCGCCATCCTGGGTATGTCCAAACCCGAGATCCGGAATAAGTTCGATGAGATCGTCGACTTTTCCGGGATCGGCAAGTATATCGACACCCCGGTTAAGCGCTATTCCTCGGGTATGTATGTGCGCCTGGCATTTGCCGTGGCTGCTTTCCTGGAACCGGAGATCCTCATCGTCGATGAAGTGCTGGCCGTGGGGGATATCGAATTCCAGAAAAAGTGCCTGGGGAAAATGCATGATGTGTCGGAAAAGGAAGGGCGCACCGTACTGTTCGTGAGCCATAACATGGCAGCCGTGAAATCTTTGTGTACCCGCGCTATGCTGTTGAACAACGGCCGGATGGAATATTCCGGGAATGTTTATGCGACGGTAGAAAAATATATCGAGAAAAATATCAGCGCCGCATCGGATGGTACTATTCCCGAAGGTGCGGGGATCGGGAATATCGGTAAAGGCAGGTTTACCCGGTCTTATATCACCAATGATCAGGGCCAGCGGGTATCAGAGCTGTATTTTAAGCAGCCCTTCAACATCCACCTGGAACTGGATATCCGGAAAGCTTTGAAGAATACTTTGATCAGTGTGATGATCACTTCGGCGGAAGGAGAAGCCGTCGCCTATGCAGCGCCGACGGATGTCGGTTACCGGTCGCTGGACCTGGAACCGGGGCATTATGCCATCGATGTGGCATTTGATGTAACCCTGTTACCCAAGCATTACAGCCTCAATGTGGGCCTGGTCTATTTCAGTACGGGTGAAACGATCGATTATGTGGAACGCTCCTATGAATTTAATGTCAGTAACCTGGGCGTAAAGCAGGAGCTGACCTATCCCTGGGATACGGTGCACGGGTATGTTGAACCTAAAACCGAGTGGACAATCAGTAAACAATAACTTTAGCATGATAATATTATACCAGCGAATTTTCATCTGATATGGACAAAAAAACCATCTACATTTCACAGCCGGTGTTAGGCCATGAAGAGTGGGAAGCCTTGAAAGAGCCCTTGTACAGCGGGTGGGTTACCCAGGGGCCCAAGGTCAAAATGTTTGAAGAAGCTTTTGCAAAGTATCATGGCGTTAACCATGCCTTGGCGGTAACCAGTTGTACCACCGGGCTTCACCTGGCATTAGCCGGTATGGGAATCGGTCCGGGCGATGAGGTGATCGTTCCTTCATTTACCTGGGTGGCAACGGCCAATGCCGTATTGTACTGCGGCGCCAAACCCGTTTTGACAGACATTGACATCCGCACCTATAATATGGATCCCGATAGCATTACCGATAAGATCACCGATCGGACCAAAGCCATCGTACCGGTGCATTTATTCGGATTATGCGCCGACATCGATGCGATCAAGGCTGCGGCTCCCGGCATCATGATCTTGGAAGATGCTGCCTGCGCGGCCGGGGCTATGTATCATCAACAGTATGCCGGTAGCCTGGGAGAAGCCGCGGCTTTCTCTTTCCATCCCCGGAAATCCATTACCACCGGTGAAGGGGGGATGGTCACCACCAACGATCCGCAAATGGCAGAGCGTATGGAGATGTTACGCAATCATGGAGCCTCCGTATCGGAAGAACAACGGCATCATGGCCCCAAGCCTTATATCCTGCCTGACTTTAACCTGATGGGCTTCAACTACCGGATGACAGATATCCAGGGTGCTGTGGGTTTGGTGCAGATGAAAAAGCTGGATCATTTTATCCGGGAAAGAGACCAATGGGCTAATTTCTATCAGCAAGAATTAAGTACCATCGATTGGCTGCATATGCCCGTGGTTCCGGAAGGTTATCGCCATGGCTGGCAATCTTTTGTAACCCTGGTAGATGAAGCCCGGGCGCCGATGAGCCGGAATGCTTTGATGGAAAAACTCCAGGAAAAAGGGATCCATACCAGGCCGGGAACACATGCGATCCATCTGTTGTCCTATTACCGGGATCTGCTGGGCCTTCAAGCCGATGCCCTTCCGGCCTCCAAACAAGCCAATGACCAAACCATGGCCATTCCTTTACATAACAAGATGACCGCGGATGACTATCAATATATTGTGGATGTGCTAAAATCTTTCGGCGGATAAATGTGTGGCATTGCAGGCATATTTCATTTAAGCGGCCAGCGAGCAGAACGGTCCCACCTGGAGGCTATGGCTGCTTATATCGCTCACCGTGGCCCCGATGGCGACGGCTATTTTGTCGAGGAGAATATCGGCCTGGCCCATAAACGGCTGGCCATTATCGACCCCAGCCCCAGGGCGAACCAACCCATGACCTCAGCCGATGGGAAATGGGTGGTGGTTTTCAACGGATGTATTTATAATTTCCGGGAACTGCGGCAAGAACTGGAAGCAGCGGGCAGGAAATTCCGCACCACCAGCGATACGGAAGTGATCGTCGAGGGGCTGGCAATGCACGGACCCGGATTCCTGGAAGGGCTGGATGGAATGTTTGCCATAGCCGCCTGGAGCGTTGAAACCCGGACGCTGTATTTGAGCAGGGATCGTTATGGGGTCAAACCCATGTATTACTGGTTTTCCGGAGGCACCCTGGCGTTTGCTTCCGAAATAAAAGCTTTTATGGGGCTTCCTAAATTTTCCGTCCGGGTGAACCTCGAAGCCCTCAATGAATATTTTACCTTTCAAAATCTTTTTGGCTATCATACCTTGTTCGACGGGGTGATCATGTTACCGCCGGCCAACACGGTGAAGATAAATGCCGAGTCAACTTCCGTGGCCCATCACTCCTGGTGGGATTATGATTTCACACAGCCCGACAATGTCATGACCCTGGAAGAGGCGACCCGGCGAACCAAAACTTTAATGGAGTCGGCTGTTGAGCGGCAAATGGTAGCGGATGTCCCGGTGGGGTCCTATTTATCCGGAGGCATGGATTCGGGTTCCATTACCGCCATTGCTTCCCGGCATATCAACAGGATCACCACCTTTACCGGTGGCTTCGATATGTCGGAGGTAACGGGCGTGGAAGTGAATTATGATGAACGGCGGGATGCCGAGCTGACGGCCAACCATTTCAAAACCGAGCATTACGAGCAGG
The DNA here is from genome assembly GCA_028278085.1 of Chitinophagales bacterium. Taxonomy (GTDB): domain Bacteria; phylum Bacteroidota; class Bacteroidia; order Chitinophagales; family JANQFB01; genus JANQFB01. The sequence goes on along the minus strand of JANQFB010000109.1, from coordinate 6,011 downwards.
TGATCAATGCAGGTGATCTGCGGTGGGTATTGCCGAAAGTGGTCTGGCACCTGGAAGACCTCCGGGTGGGGATGTGCTATCCCAACTATTATATCAGCCGGCTGGCATCCAAATTTGTGAAAGTCTGTTTGCAGGGAACCGGTGGGGACGAGATCTACGGCGGTTATCCCTGGCGGTATTACCGCGTTTTCAGATCCCTGGATCAACAACAGTTTTTTGATCAATATTATGACTTCTGGCAACGGCTGGTAGCGGATGAAGATAAACCGGATCTCTTTCAGCCGGAAGTTTACCAAAAGGTCGATCAGTCGGCGCCCCGGAAAGTTTTCGAACGGGTTTTTACCTTTAATGAAGCGCTGTCTTATGAAACCCCCGAGCAACATATCCAAAACAGCCTGTATTTTGAGATCAAAACCTTTCTGCCGGCCCTTCTGCTGGTTGGCGATAAGCTTTCCATGGCTCATGGGCTGGAGGAGCGTTTCCCATTCCTGGATAATGAGCTGATCGACTTTGCTCAGGCCATACCGGTGCGGCATAAGCTCGGCAACCTGGAACAAATGAAGAAGATCAATGAAAATGATTTTCGTGACAAGCGCCGGATCTACCAGGAATTCGACGATGGTAAGAATGTCCTGCGCCAGGCGATGAGCACCATCTTACCGGCCAAGATCATTAACCGGAAAAAACAAGGCTTTTCCGCTCCCGACGAATCCTGGTACCGGGGGGAACATGCCGCTTATATCAAAGATCTGCTGCTCAACAAAAAAACCGTCAGCGCCGCATTTATCGATCCGGCTTTTGTGGAAAAGATCATCCATGAACATATTGAAAAACGGATCAATCATCGCTTGCTGATCTGGTCGTTTATGAACTTTGAATGGTGGTGCCGCCTTTTCCTGGTGGGAGAAAAACCCGGGAACAATGGATAGAACAGATCTTACTTATCACATCGATATCCTCGATGATACGGCCGGAACAGGCTACGAAGCCTTATTGCTCTCCGAGGGATCCTCGCTGTTTTATGTAAGCCCGGCCTATATCAAGCTGATCACGGCGCATCTTAATGCGGAGCCTTACTATGTGGTGGCCACCGGAGAAGGGGGGGAGGTTTACGGGGCCTTGCCGTTCATTATCATCCCGAATGAAACATATGGACCTGTCGCCAATTCATTGCCTTTTTTCGGCAGCAATGGCGGGCCGGTTGTGCTGGCCAGTCTTCACGACCGGGAGAAAGACCTGGTCAGGGGACAGTTAATGGATGCAGCCATGCAACTGATCCGGTCGAAAGGCTGTGTGGCAGTAACCTTTATTACCAATCCCCTGGATCCCGGCGCCCATGAATGGATGGACCGCCATTTCCCGGCCACCTATACCGATTCCCGTATCGGCCAGATCACGGAATTGCCGGAAGCCGGGGGAGAAGAGGAACTGATGAAGATCTTCGAAGACCCGAGGCCCCGGAATATCCGGAAAGCCATCAAATCGGGTGTAAACTGCTATGTTTCCCATGCGGCGGAAGATATGGATTTCCTGTACCGGGTCCATTATGATAATATCACTTCGATCGGGGGGCAAACCAAACGGAAAGATTTTTTTACGGCCATCGATCGATCTATCGACCGGGATCAATATAACCTTTATATAGCTCAGAAAGACGGCCGGAAGATCGCGGCCTTGCTGCTGTTCTATTACAACAAGACCGTGGAATATTTTACACCCGCAACCATACATGAATTCCGGAACATTCAGCCTTCCAGCTTGCTGATATTCGAGGCGATGCAGCATGCAGCAGCCCAGGGTTACCGGTATTGGAACTGGGGCGGTACCTGGCAATCGCAGACAGGGGTGTATGGATTCAAGAAAAAATGGGGCGCCAAAGATTTCCCCTATTTCTACCATACCCTGATCCTGGACGACAAGGTCCTGGCCTTATCGCCGGAAGCCCTGGTCAGGGAGTATCCCTTTACCTATGTTTTTCCTTTTGGCCGCTGAAACTGTTTGTAATTATTTAATAAAATAATATTATCATTACGAATAAAAATCCTTAAACCCATGGCGAAAGATCTTGTATTATTTGGAACAGCAGCCTTTGCAGAGGTCGTATATTGGTATTTTAAAGAAGATTCCGATTATAATGTCGTAGCCTTTACCGCTCACCGGGACCGGTTGACGGCGTCAGAGATCCAGGGCATACCGGTGATCCCTTTCGACGAGCTGGCCAAAAAACACCCCCCGGCCGAATGTGATATGTTTGTGGCTGTCGGCTATCGAAAACTGAACAAGATCAGGGCTGCCATTATTGATGAGGTGAAGCAGGCGGGCTATAGCCTGGTGAGCTATGTACATTCCGGGGTAAAACTATGGCCCAACAATAAGATCGGGGAAAATGTATTTATTTTCGAAGATAATACCATCCAGCCCTATGTCGAGATTGGGGATGATGTGATCCTCTGGAGCGGCAATCATATCGGCCATCATTCCAAGCTGGGGAATCACATTTTTTTAGCATCACATATTGTTGTTTCCGGGCTGGTAACGATCAAGGATTATTGTTTTATCGGGGTGAATGCCACTTTCAGGGACGATATTACCATAGCAACCGAAAACCTGATCGGCGCCGGTGCGGTGATCCTGAAAAGTACGCAGCCCAAAGAAGTATATTCGGTAAAACGAACCTATCCCTTTGAAAAGAAAAGTGATGAGATCGATTTTTAGGGATCAAAAACCAAGCACATGATCGAAAAAGACCTGTCTCGCATAAAAGAACATTATGACAAAAGTTTGGAAGACCACGGCCTCGATTCCAAAGGTGTGGGTTGGCCGGACGCCGACCTCCACTTGTTACGGTTCGACAAGCTGCTGGAAGTGATCGAGGATAAAAAGGAAGCCGTCAGCATCAATGACCTGGGTTGCGGCTATGGGGAGATGTATAAGTACATGGTCGAAAAAGGCTTTAATATCAGCCATTTTTACGGCTATGATATCAGTGAACAAATGCTGGAAAAAGCCAGAAATTATATTCAGGCGGATATTGTTTCCTGGCACCTCAAGTCATCGCTGGATACCGAGGCCGATTATGCGATTACTTCCGGTATTTTCAATGTCAGGTTCAAGGATAGCGATGCCGAATGGGAGGAATATATGTTCGGCATCCTCGATAATATGCATGAATTTTCCCGCAAAGGATTCTCCTTCAATGTGCTGACCTCCTATGTCGATTACCGGGAAGATCATTTGTATTATGCCGATCCGGCTAAGTTTTTCGATCACTGTAAGAGGCATTATTCGAAATATGTAACCCTGATCCATGATTATCCGCTGTGGGAATGGACGATCCTGGTTAAAAAATGATCCCCGTTTATGGTGATTTGCCGGCTTATCCCTGATCTTCTATGAAATGGCGACGAAAAGGTTTGATCTTTAGTCCGGAAAACGGACCGGCCTGGATGCATTCGCATGGTCAGCTTCCGGTGGCCGACCGGATCGATGAAGATATTTACCGGGTATATTTTGCCGCCCGTTCGGCGGAGCAGGTCTCCGGCATCGGCTATGTGGAGATCGATATCCGGCATCCGGAAAAGATCCTGGCCATTTCAAAGGAACCGGTATTATCGCCCGGCCCTATCGGTCATTTCGACCAGTTCGGCGTGTTTCCCGGAGCGATCATCGATTGGCAGGGGAAGAAATTCCTATATTATATCGGCTGGGTAAGAGGTTATACGGCGCCGTTGTTTTATGCGGCCATCGGCCTGGCGGTTAGCGATGATAATGGCCGTACCTTCGAACGTTATTCGCCGGCTCCGATCCTTTCCAGGGATGAGCACGATCCCTGCCTGGTTACTTCTCCCCATGTGTTCCTGGATGACAACGTGCTGAAGATGCATTATGTTTCCGGGGTGAAATGGGAGCAGCAGGGTGATCAGCTACAATCCTATTATCATATTAAATTTGCCAGTTCGGTCGATGGCATCCAGTGGTACCGGCAGGGCAGGGTGGCGATCGATTTTAGGAACGACCGGGAAACCAACATTGCCAGAGCGGCCGTGATCCGGGAAGCCGATACCTATAAAATGTGGTATTCCTATGTGGCCGACGGGATACCTTACCGGATGGGATATGCCGAATCCGGCGATTGTAAACATTGGGAGCGGAAAGATGATGAAGTGGGCCTGGACAGGGTTCCGGGGGAGTTCGATGATGAGATGCAGTGTTATCCGAACGTTATCGTACATAAGAACAAAAAATATCTATTTTATAATGGCAATAATTTTGGGACCGGTGGATTCGGGCTGGCGGTGGAAGCCTGACAAGCGGCTCCCAATTTGTACACACATCAAACGACAGACATATGATCGTTATCATTGATTATGGCATGGGCAATTTAGGCTCGATCAGGAATATGATCCGGCGCATGGGCGGGGAGTCGGTGATCTCCCATGATGAAAATGAGATCCGGGGGGCTGATAAGCTGATCCTGCCCGGAGTCGGTGCTTTTGACCATGGCATGCAAAAGCTTCATGAAATGAATATTGTTCCGGTGTTGAACGAGGTGGTGCTCGAGCAAAAAAAGCCGGTGCTGGGTATCTGCCTCGGGATGCAGCTATTGTCGAACAGCAGTGAGGAAGGAGAATTGCCCGGATTGGGTTGGATCGATAGTAAAACCGTGAAATTCAGCTTCGACACCGACCACCAACATCTGAAGATCCCGCATATGGGCTGGAATACCGTGAAAGTCTGTCAAAACAGCGACCTGGTGGATGCTTTGGGGGATGAGCCCCGGTATTATTTTGTCCATTCCTATCATGTGGTTTGCCAGGATCCGGCCAACGAGCTCCTGAAAACCGAATATGGCTATGAGTTCGTATCCGGCATGTACCGCGACAATATTTTTGGTGTACAATTCCATCCGGAAAAAAGCCACAAATTCGGCATGCAGTTGTTCAAGAATTTTATTGAACGGGTGTAGGGAAGTATCGGCTTCCCCGGACGATAACACTTTCCCAAGCCAATTGGATAAAGAAACCCTTACCCGGATCAACCCCATTCACCGGGTTATTGCCCATCCCTAAATATGGCGAATGATATTGTCCATAGGGATCGGGTGAATTGAATCTGCCCAAAAAAGTATTGTACATCTTTAGCTCGGAATTCGTCCAATCGATACCTTCCGCGCTTTCCTGGACCTGGTATTTAAAATGGTAGGCCTCGCTGTTAAAGCTCCTACCAGGCATTAGGGAAGGGCAATAATTTTCGATAAAGTAATTGTTGTTTTTGTCATAAAAATCAATTAACTTCTTGATCATTTGCAGCAGTTTTCGAATAGCAAATTCTCATGATCTTAGTCTTATTAAAGCTGATGATCTGTTGTGCTTTTTCCCTCCGGTTTCCAGTCATAAGCATAATCTCTACCCAGGAATCCCCCATCACTGCCATACCTGAGCACTTCTATACCTGTCAAAAAATCAGGCTCCCCAACAGCGCTGAGATCACGGTACCACGCATTCACTTCAAAATAACCATTATTGCCCAGGTCAGGATTGGCACTTAATTGAAAAGCAAACCCTGTCGGATCATCCAAACCTAGCGCCTGCCCGGCAATATAACCATTCAATAATCCTCCAGCCCAATCCGATGCATTGAAGCTATTCCAATTTTCGGAGACAGAACCAATTGCTCCGGTGCCCAATCCTATATCGCCATCTTTATACCGAATACTACTCCTCCATAAAGCATGCAAATCATCAAAACCCTGTTCGATCCACCGGCTGCCCCACACAATACCGCTTTCTGATGCAAACTGTATAAAATAACCCCCACTTGGGTCAATGCCATTCACCGGATTATTACCCATACCTACATAAGTCGAATGATATTGCCCATAGGGATCAGGCGAATTGAATCTACCTAAAGAGGTATTGTACATCCGCAACTCAAAATTCGTCCAGTCAATACCTTCGGCGCTTTCTTGCCCTTGGTAATTAAAGCGATAATCCTGGCTGTTAAAGCTCCTT
>JANQFB010000394.1 GCA_028278085.1 Chitinophagales bacterium | reverse complement strand
ACCAGGGCAAAAGCCAGGCCGCTTTGCTGCATTTTCATAAATACCTCCGGCAGTAGCATGTCCGGTGTTAAGCTTTGGTAGTTTCTTTTCAGGATATTGGCGATCGATGCTTCGCCTCCTTTCCGGACCAAGCCTTCAATGATCTCCTGGTAGGTGATAATGCCAATAACCTTTCCGCTTTCCGTTACCGGGAAAGCCTTGTCCTGGCTGTTGAGCACGGCCTGGGCTGCATCTTGAAGCGTTGCAGAGATATCCAGGCTTTGGTGGCGATTCATGGTCACATCTTTCACCCGGTAGCCGGAGAGCACCGATCTCGCTTGCTCGATCTGGGATTCCATTTGCGCGCCAAGAAAAATAAAAAGGGCGATAAAAACCAGTATGGGATTGTAAAATGCACCGATCACCACAAAGAAGATCGCAATGCCCTGGCCTACATAGGCGGCGATCCTTGTAGCCTTGGCACGGTTGAGCGAAAAGGACAGGATAGCCCGTAGTATTCGCCCGCCATCCATCGGGAATGCAGGGATCATGTTGAATAAAGCCAGCAGAAAATTAACCATGATCAGGTTGATCATAAAATTTTCGGGAGCCAGCTTTGCCGAATACAGAAAACCGATGATGTCATGGTTCATAAACAAATAAAAGACCGTATATAGGACGATCGCGATACCCACGTTGACCAACGGGCCGGCCACAGCAACCAGCAATTCCTGGAGGGGGTCCTCCGGCATCTTTTGTAAACGGGCCAGCCCCCCGATCGGTAGTAAGGTGATATCAGTGGTTTGGATATCGAATCGTCTGGCCGTCAGGGCATGGCCCAATTCATGCAGGGCAATACATACAAATACCAGCCCGATAAAAGCCAGGGTGATCAGGATCTCATCCCGGGTATAGCCCATTCTGGCGGTCATAAATACCACCCAGGCCAGCAATAATATAAAGGTCCAGTGGACAAATAATTTGATACCGGCGATCTTTCCTAAGTAAAGTGATCCTTTCATAGGGTGGGCTGTTTAATACGGAGCCGGCTACCGGTTTTAACCCCAACCGGGATGCCAACAAGTCTACCGCTTGCGTTGTCCGTATGGTAATGCCTTTAAACGATCTTGAGCGCATCCCATATGCCGAAATTCTCGTTCTCTTTTTTAACGATCAGCATCGGAATGGTATCGTTCAGTTTGATCAGGGTTTCCGCGGTACTGCCCAGCAAAATAAAAGCGCCGGTCGTTTGTCCTTTGGATCCGATCACAATAAAATCAGCGTCGAGCGCTTTGGCTTGTTGATCGATTATTTTGGCAGGATTATTATGGTCATCGCAGACGAAAATGGGTTCCGGCTTGACAGACCCTTCCAGGCTCAAACCGCTGAGCCATTTTTCATACCTTTTCACGGCATGTCCTCTCATGATCTCTTTGAATTCCTCATAGGTTTTGCCGGTTTTATAATAATCCCCGGGCACATGGAATACCTTCAGGCAATAGATCTTGGCTCCATTGTTTTTTTCCGAAAGCCATGCGGCCTGTTGGAGGGCAAGTCCGGCGTGGTCCGAAAGATCAACCGGTACCAGTATGCTATCTAATTTTTCGGGAGCTTTTTCCGGCACCAGTAACAGGGAGTTCCCGCTTTTCCGGGCCAGCTTATGTACAATGATCTCCTTTTTCTTGCTGGTTTGTTTTCTGCCGAGGGCCGTCAGGTCGACTTTTTTGAGATGGGCCCATCGCAGGAGCTGTCCTAGTGGATTCCCCTCGACCGCCTGGAAAGTTGCCAGCGGCTGGATGGAAGGATCGAGGTGGCGGCGGATCTCCTCTTCCATATCTTCGGTGATGATCTCATCTGTGGGCCGGTTCAGTTCCGGGTATTCATCCAGCACCGATTCGTGAATATCCAGGTCTTTTTCCACGTGGATGCAGTAGAGCTTTTCGATCGGCCCGATCTTACCTAGGAAAAAACCCAGGTACTTGAGTAGAGCGTTGTCCATTTCAGACAGGTCGAGGCCCGCCATAATTTTTTGAAAACCTTTCATAAACTAATGATTTTTGCAGCCTAAAGATAGAGAGCCTACCGAGGGGGTATAATGAGCAGGCTCATTCGAAAAAATGACAGATATCAGGTGGGAGGAGTGGGAGTGTGGAGAGTGAGTTTGAGCAAGAGGTTTTTCCTCCACACTCTTGCTCACGCTCAAACTCAAAACGGGTGTGCGATCCGGCGTAGTTTGTCGGGGTTCACGACCTGGATCTGCCGGCCTTCGATACTGATCAGTTGTTCATCTTTGAAATCCGAAAGGGTGCGGATCAGGGATTCCGTTGCCGTACCGACCATACCTGCAAGGTCTTCCCGGGAGATATTGATCGGATCATCGGCGGGATTGTCTTCATGGATCTGCAATAACGTTTCCGCCACGCGTTCCCGGACAGAACTATAAGCCAGGCTGAGCAGCCTTTCTTCCATGGAGTGGATATTATTCGATAACATCCGGATAAACTTTACCGCCACATCACGGTTTTTATGGAGCAAGGCCAGGAAATCATCTTTGGGAATAATACTCATTTCCGAATCTTCGATAGCAGCCGCCGATTCCTGGTGGGGACTGTTTTCCAGCAGGGCCGTATAGCCTAGGAAAGCGCCCGATTGATGAAGGCCCGTAACCAGCTCCTTGCCATCTTCATGAAGTCTCCAGGTCTTTACCTTACCCCTGGTGATCAGCAGCACATAATTGGGATAATCTCCTTCGAAATAGATGGTATCCTTTTTCTTATATTGCCGCGTTTTCCGTTCCCGCGACAAATCTTGTAAAGCCTCTATACCCCTGGCTTCATCGATAAACTCGGTCAAACCGCTTTCGTCCCTGCCGAAATCTTTCTGAAGGATCTCATTCCGCTTCAACCGCGATTCAATGGCCTCCAGTAATTCCATTTCTTCGAAGGGTTTGGTGACATAATCATCGGCGCCCAGCGTCATACCTTTGCGGACATCCGTTTTTTCAGCTTTGGCGGTCAGAAAGATAAAGGGAACACCGGCAGTTTGGGGATCCTTGCCCAGCAAATACAATACCTCATAGCCATCCATCTCCGGCATCATGATATCACAAACGATCAGATCCGGCTTTTCGGATTTGGCCATTTTTACCCCGGCCTTGCCATGATCGGCGGTGAGCACTTCATAATTGGCCAGCTCGAGTATCTCGGCCGTGTTTTCCCGCATTTCCAGGTTATCTTCGATCAACAGGATTTTTTTGTTCATGATTGATTGGTATTTATGGGAATCGTAACAGTAAATGTGGTTCCTTCTTGAAGTTTGCTGTTAAAGCTGATGTTGCCGCCGATCAGGTCGACATAGCGTTTGACAATATTCAAACCCAGGCCGGTTCCCTGGATATTCACCGCGTTTTTGGCCCGGAAAAATCGCTCGAAAAGTTGAGATTGCTCGGATTCGGGGATCCCGATACCTTCATCCCGTACGGCGATGGTCAGCAAGTCATCGGCCAGATCGGTCGTGAACCGGATAACCTGGTCCTCTTTCGAATATTTTATCGCATTGGATAGCAGGTTGATGATTATATTTTTCAGTAATTGCTTATCCAACCAAACAGGATCTCCTTTACCCGAATGTTCGTGGCGGATCACCTGCCCGGATTTGGCAACCGTTTGCATTTCTTCAATAATGTCTTCGGCCAGGGTTCTCAGGTCAAACTCCACCGGGTTGTTTTGAACCTTGCCGTCTTCCAGTTTATCCAGTGACAGAAAGTCATTGAGAATACCGGTCAGGTTGTGCACGGCTGATTTGATCCGGTTGATATGCTTTAAACTTTTATCGTTGTGTTCGATGTATTTTGAGATCAGTGTAACGGAAGTCAATACCGTGCTCAGGGGAGTCCTGAATTCATGCGAAGCCAACGACACGAACCTTGATTTCAGCTCATTCAATTGTTTTTCTTTGATCAGCGATTGCCTGGCTTGTTGCTCGGCTTTCCTCCGGATCTGGATCTCCTGCTGCAATTCCTCGTTACTGAATTCAAGCGCCCTTATGGCGTTGTCCAGCTCTTTGGTACGGGCTTTGATCCGCTCTTCAAGTCCTTCGTTAAGCTGTTTGAGCTTGGCTTCGCTTTGTTTTCGCTCGGTAATATCCGTCACCAGGGCCATCACCAATTGCTCGGCTCCCTCACCAAAGTAATTCAGACTGATCTCCACAGGGAATTGCTGGCCGTCTTTCTTTTCGCCCCATAGATCCATGCCTTGTCCCATAGAGCGCTTCACCGGTTTTGCGTGATAAGCCTTCCGGTGGCTGAGGTGTTTGGAACGATGGGATTGCGGGATCAGCACTTCAATTTTTTCTCCCACCAGTTCGCCGGGATCATAACCGAACATTTCCCGCAAGCGGGAGTTGGCCATAATGATCTTCCCGGACTGGTTGATCACCGCCAATCCTTCTGCCGCCGATTCAAATAATAACTCGTAAATGCTTTCCCGGGGGAAGGCAGTTAAAAACTGATTGGTCATGCATACACGACTACTGGGATCGGACAGATCCCAAAATAAAAAGCTATGAAATTAATAGAATCTGTTCAGAAAATCATCATATGCGGATGATCCTTTAGATCGCAGCCAGGTCTCGCCGGAACCGGTCGATGATCTCCTTTTCCTGAACAGTGATGGGTGGGAAAGCCTGGGCTACCTTTTTAATGATATTGACAAATTGCTGTTTGAGCTCATCGGTGAAGTAATGTTTGCCCAGTTTCATGGAATGGATGGCCCAGTTATAAGTGGTTTCGAGGTCCTTTTTATCTTTCTTTAAAATATGGAAGATGATGTCGGCATAATCGAAATCGATATCGTGATGTTCTACTTCCGCGGTAACAATTTTATGCAACTGCTCTTTTTCTTCATGTTGTATTTCACCGTCGGCCTTCGCTACGGCATAGGCGAGCTGCCCTAAAGCATAGTACAGATGTTGTTTTCCTTCCATTTGAATGTTATTTGGGTATAATAAAATATTACCCCAAAGGTCAGGTGTTCAACTGGCGGGAACTATAAGGTTGATCAGGATTAAACATGACTTTTGTCAGGTAACGGTAAACAACCGATTTCGTTAGAGGCGATAGCCCTGAAGAAGTGATCGGTCCCTGGGTTAGAAGGCTGCCCGACAGGTCTGCAGTGGTTGATGCAACATTTTAAAGAAGCTTCTTCCTAAATTTGCCAGGTGGAACAATCGGTAATTGTCAGGGACCTGGGCAACATAGAATTTGGTGCAGCCTGGAAGATGCAGGAAGCGTTAATGCAGGCAGCTATCCAATTGAAAGTCGCTAACCGTGAGCTGCCCGAAGCCGATCGGCAGGCGCCGGTGCACCATCTCCTGTTTTGTGAGCATCCCCATGTTTATACCCTGGGCAAAAGCGGCCTGGAGCAAAATTTACTGATCAGTGAGGAAGCGATGAAAGAAAAGGGTATATCCTATTATAAGATCAACAGGGGAGGAGATATTACTTACCATGGCCCCGGACAGATCGTCGGCTATCCCATCCTCGATCTCGATCACTTTTTTACTGATATCCATAAGTATCTTCGCTTCCTCGAAGAAATGATCATCCGGACGCTCGCAGAATACGACATCCCGGCCGGCCGTTTGCCGGGCGCTACAGGCGTATGGCTGGACCCCGAGGATGACCGTAAAGCCCGAAAGATCTGCGCCATGGGTATTCGCTGCAGCCGGTGGATCACCATGCATGGATTTGCCTTTAACGTAAATACCGATCTGTCTTTTTTCGATCATATCATCCCCTGCGGAATTGATGATAAAGCGGTTACCTCCATGCAAAAGGAACTTGGACGGAAAGTAAACGTAGAAGAAGTACGGCAGCGCCTGAAAAAACACTTCGCCGAGATTTTTCAAGCTAAGCTTGCCGGGTAGATTTACCCGCCTTAACAGAAATTTGATCATATGCGCAGATGGATCCGTGTTTCTTCATTGGTATCGGCAATTATCCTGGGGCTCATCATCCTGACCAGCCTCACCGGAACCAATTATGTATACACTGCGCTGTGGTATAATTTCGCCGATATCGACGACCATAAGATCTTCGATAACCGGATCATCCCGGCCGGAGATCCGCAACCCTGGCCACTTTCATCCCGGTATGGGGACCTGGTTTTACCGGATGACCTGCTCAAAGATCTGGATGCGCTGCAAACCATCGCCTTCCTGGTCGTACAACAGGATTCGTTGCGCTATGAAAATTATTGGGCGGAAGGCGACCGGGAACGGATCTCCAACAGTTTTTCCGTCGCTAAGAGTGTGGTAAATATGTTAACCGGCATTGCCCTGGAACAAGGTAAGCTCAAAAGCATCGATCAGCCCATAGGGGATTTCCTGCCGGTATTTGCCCGGGGTGAAAAAGCGAAGATCACCATCCGGCACTTGCTTACCATGAGTTCGGGACTGGATTGGGAAGAAGCCTATGTGATGCCCATTTCTCATACCACCGAAGCCTACTATGGGACAGATATGCCGGCCACCATCGCCAAATTAGCCGTTGAAGTGGAGCCGGGAACGCAATTCCGTTATAAGAGCGGGGATACCCAGATCCTGTCGATGGTCTTGAGTAAAGCCATCGGCCGGAGCTTGAGTGAGTTTGCCTCCGCCAACCTGTGGCAGCTTATCGGGGCGGAGACCAATGCTTTATGGAGCCTCGATAAAAAAGATGGATTTGAAAAGTCATTTTGCTGTTTACATGCTACGGCCAGGGATTTCGCCCGGTTGGGACAGTTATATCTTCATGGCGGGAATTGGAAAGGACGCCAGGTAGTGCCGGCGACATTTGTCAAACAATCCCTGCAGCCCCTTAGCCTTCCGAATACCACCGGTCAACCGGCTAACTACTACGGCTATCAGTGGTGGTTATTGCATAATGATACCGGCAAGGTGTTTTATGCCCGTGGCATTTTGGGGCAATATGTGATGGTAATGCCCGAAAAGAAAGCGGTAATTGTGCGTTTGGGCCATAAAAGAGATGAAAAAAAGGACAATCACCCTATGGAAGTTAAACGTATTGTCCGCGCCATGCGCCAAGTTTTGTAATTATATTTGCCTACCTTTATCCGAGTTTGGGATAGATGATACTGAATACAAGGTTCACCACCTGTTGAAGGGCAATTAAGAGATCCGGATGAAAAAAGATATTCCATTTTCCAAAGTAGAGGATGTTGCTGTTGCGGTTATTCCCGGAGGAGAGGAAAGCGATCAGAAGATATGGGAGGTATTCCTGGTGAACCTGAAACCTGATCCTTTGGAAACCGTGTTGGTGAGTTCAAAAGGTTATGGACACTACAAAGGGCGGGATGTAAAAACTTCCATCAACCGTCAGCTTCTGGGAACGGTTAAGGCAAAAAGTTATACCCTGATCGAGCCGATCGACCGGGAACTTTTTGGGATCAGCAATGAATATTGGGTGAGTTTTTGGCATAAGGGTGTGATGTACGACAAGAAATTTGTTTTCGTAACCGAAAGTATCTCGGCAGATCATTTCACCACCATCCCGATCCTGGAAAAGCAGGGGGTTATGATTAAATAAAACTTTTCCTTAATTTAGGTTTTCATTTATTCCTTATGCCATGAAGATCCCCAAACTACTCCTGCTTCCCCTCTTATGCTGTACGTTGACCACGCAAGGTCAAGATACTTTTTCCATTATTGCCGTTGACCCGGAAACGGGTCAGGTGGGCAGTGCAGGCGCTTCCTGTATTGCCGGCTCTATCATTATCAGCGGTATGTTGCCCGGCCGGGGAGGGATGCATTCCCAGGCATCCGTCTGTATTCCCAATTTCAATTTGGAGCAGGGCCTCGACTGGCTGGATCAGGGATTTTCACCCCAGCAAACCTTGGATTCGGTTACGGGCAACGACGCCTGTGGCTTCGGTGATGCCTCCAATCGTCAATATGGGATCGTGGATTTCAACCCCGATGGCGGAACCCGGAGTGCCGGATACACCGGTTCCAATGCGCTGAATTGGAAAGGACATCTGACCGGTCCGAACTACGCGATCCAGGGTAATATCCTGATCGGCGGAGAGATCCTGGATTCTATGGAAGCACGTTTTCTGAATGCAACGGGTACCTTCCCGGAGCGGATGATGGCTGCCTTGCAGGGCGCCAATGTTCCCGGCGCCGATTCCCGGTGCCTGGGCGACAGCATCTCTTCATTGTCGGCATTTATCCGGGTAGCCTTACCGACAGATGATAAATTAGGCCCTTATTGCCTGGATATTAATGTAAATGATTCTCCGACCCGCTTTGAACCGATCGATTCCGTACAAACCTTGTTCGATATCTGGAACGCCGATTGCGGACTGGCTTCCGCAGCGTTTACCCATGCCGTGGACAGCGTCAATATAGCGATCCAGGAAAAGGTTGCCTTTACCAATACCAGCTCGGCGAATATTAAAACATGGGCCTGGCAGTTCGGTGATCATAACCGGAGCTGGCAATCCGACCCCGTTCATCAATACGACAGTACTGGTACCTTTACCGTAACCCTGGATGTTACCGACAGAAGTTGTATCGATCAGGCCACTTCAACCGTGGTTGCTTATTATGATTGCGGGCCTGTTAACGCCACCTTTACCCAGGATGTGGATACCATTGATCTCGCCTCCTCCTCCGGATTGGTGCAATTCAGTTCCGATAGCGCCACTACCCACGCCACGGGATGGGAATGGGATTTCGGGGATAATAGCGGGAGCCTCAGTACCTTACCCAATCCGATACACACCTATACCGAGGCAGGTGTATTTACCGTAACGCTCGTGGTCCGGAACGGTGATTGCATGGCTACCCAAACATCTGTGGTGGTGGCACAATGGCCGGCTTCCATTTATGAATACCTGGATGTGGATGTAGTCAATATTCACGTTTTACCGAATCCATTCAGCAACCATACCACCCTCGACCTCAGGGGGATCAAACAATCCTGGGGGCCGCTGAATATGGAGCTCTTTAATGTGGCCGGTAAAAAGATCAGGACAGCCGATCTGGGCCATAACCGCCTCTACTCATTCGACAGGCAAGCACTGCAAAATGGGTTTTACTACTTCAGGGTTACCGATGTAAACGGCCTCAACCTGGGCAAAGGAAACTTTGTGATCCAATAAGCATAGTTTTGGTTATCTCAGATGAGCTTCTCTCTTTGCGCGAGGGAAACAGCTTCCATTTTATTATGTACCTGAAGTTTCCGATAGGTGTTTTCCACATGTTTACGAACCGTACCCGTACTGATGAAAAGATTAGCGGCAATGGCCGCATAATTCAATCCCTTGCTCAATTGCTCCAATACCTCGATCTCCCGCTTGGTAAGGTCATAATTTTTTCCGGTAGCTGCAGGCTGCGGATCACGTAATAGCTTGAGGGTTTTCAAAGCAATAGGCGCAGACATAGGAGCCCCGCCGTCGAGGATCTCCACGATACCTTTTTGCAGTTTTTCCGCGCCTTCATCTTTTAACAAATAACCGTCGGCGCCGGCCTGGATCGCCCGGAATATCAGGTCTTCATCGTCAAATACCGTCAGCATGATCACCTTGATCTGGGGATATTTTTGCTTGACGATCGATGTGGCTTTTATGCCATCCATTTCAGGCATTTGGATATCCATCAGGATAACGTCCACCCCGTGGTCGGCTTCCAGTAAACCGATCAACTCCGCACCGTTCCGGCCCCGGAACTCGACCTTCAGCTCCGGGAACAGGGCTAATTTCTCCTCGATCGAGTGGGCGAGAAAATCATTGTCTTCCGCTATGGCTATACGGATCATCATTTTTAGGGTAAAGTTAACGAGTGTATGTTTCCCGACACATACGCAGCATTTCGTATTTTGAGATTGGCTTCTACCGGCATTATCTTATCTACTTAAAGATAAATAAAAGCGGTCATTAAATATCCGGTAAAGAAAGACCACGACAAGAATGAAGTTTCCCTATTATAACGGCAGGTCAGGAAGTCAGCAGCTTTAGGGTGGCTTAGGATTGTTTCAACCGGAAAGTGCATAAGTAGTAGACACTGCGGTCTTCCCGGGTAAAATATTTGTTCTTTTTTTCCGCAAGCTTCTGGTAATACCTGACGATCATGGTATTGAGCCAATGTTGGCGGGGCAGAAGCCTGATGGGTTCTTCCTGCCGGTAGCGGGTGTACGGATACAACAGTTCAAAGCCATTCTTTTCAAAAGCCCTGACAATGGTTTCCGGATTATACCAAACGTTGGTTGTCACGATATTGAACATCCAATGCAAACAATTCAAGCGGCTGGGAGCGTGAAACTTGATGTAAACGATGGATTCATTTTTCAATATTTTGCGGAGCGAACCTGCCAGTCTGTCAATGTCATTGCAGAATGCAATACAAGACCTCAACCAGATCTGATCGAACTTTTTATGCTTCACTATTTGCTGAATATCGTCCTTGTTGAAGTCGTATGCATAGGAATCTACCTTAAGCATGTGGGCCATGGTATCGGCGGCATGTTGACTGACCTCTGTAAGGGCGATCGAATTGACACGGTTCCTTAGCCGGTTAACGATAAATCCGGGTCCTTCGCTGATGGCTAAGATATCTTTACCCTGTAAATCGATATCGATTGTCTCCAGGAAATTCAAAAATTCATCGTCATACTTTTTCCATTTTGTGGCTTTGTAATCCTGTTCCAACGACTTGGAATAGTAATCATACCAGGTGGATTTATCTTCAAATTTATGGGTGGAGGAAAGAAAGGGTTGTACCGTCTTTTTCAGCCGTTTGGGTAAGCTTTTATAGAGCTTGTTATAGAAGGGTTGTTTGATCAGATCGTCAAGTGGAAATGTCTCTTTTCCACGTCTGAATACGTTTAAACAATCATTGCATTGTATCCAGTGGTTCATATAGGAGTCTAAGATCTCCAAAGAAGTTCCCTGGCAATGCTGGCAGACTTGATCATTGATGTGTTGATACATAGTATATAGTGTTTAAGGTTTTGGGGTGAGCATTGAGAAATATGTTCTAAATATGTGACTGTCGAATAGCTATATTTTTTTGAAAATCAATTAATTTTGAATATTCTAACTTAATTCAACAAGTATAGGGGAGCATCGGATCGAAAACCTTGTTCCTGATAGTACTACTTATGCAAGGCGGGTTTTCAAGATGCTCCCCTTTTGAATGACAAACGCTTCTTGTTTGTCTGATGTCATTGGAAAAAGAAATTGATATTGTTTGGAATGTGATCCACAGGCTAGCGGATACATTTGGAGAAAGAAATACCGCAACCCGGTAACAGATAATTTGGCAGTTGTCCGGGCTGAAATGATCAAATGTCGGATACCAGAAGATCGGATGTTGAACCGCCAAATTCCCATATTTGGAACCATTAATGCAGGGGCATAAATGGCGGCTTACGCTAACGTAAAGGGGGGAATGGTTGGTCGATCTCAGAAATGTCGGTTCCCGCCGGTCACGTGGGGGAATACTTGCGGATTTACAACCTTTCTTTGAGCGGACAAGTACTATGGTGCACGGCGATTTGACCAAATAGGAATGATGATCCATAATCCGATAGATTTGAATACATTAATCTATTTATCAATGCCTTACACATAAAAAGTAGTACTTAATGAAGAACAGCTCAAATATAGACACTTGCAGGTATAGTTCAAAGAAAAAATTGGAATTATTCGTAAAAATTCGACCAAACGCATCTTTTTGTCGATTAATCTATTTCCGAGCAGGAAAATGCAGGATCGATCCGGATCGCAAGGGCAAATCAGGCGTTAGCCTGCTATTTATTCATGGGGAGTTCTCCCGGAGGAAAGGGATAGGGTAGGCGTTTCTAGGTTGAGCATAAGTGGTATCTTTACCAGTAGATGAAGATCATATAGATAACCACTAAAAAGCCAAGCGTAGCTCCACCCAATATATTAATGGCGATCCGGCCGGCCCCTGGCAGGAGCTTTGGAAATATCCTGGATAATCCGAACTGCCCCCAAAATATGGCTGAAAAGTAAACGGCGAAAGCCATCCAATTGCCCAGGCTGGCCATCCATCTGAAATCATAATAGCCCTCATCGAGGAAAAAAAGGAGCATCGTGATCCCGAAAGCACTACTTAGATAGATAATCACTTCCTTTGAAAGGGTTGAAACTGCAGGATTCTTCATGACGAACGCTTAATTGTGAACGGATGTGAAATAGGATGATAACGTATCCTGTGCCGATAAATTGTTAAGGAAACATCGGTCAGATCCTCACCTCTTGCCAGGGATCTGTTCCAAATCGCATGGGCTCGATATCCGGTTGATCATACCTGACCCTGACCAGGTGCAGCCCCTGCGGATAGGCTTGTCTAAGATACCTGGGCCTTTCTCCGGTCTTCAGCAATTGCTCGAATTCTTTGACACTAAGCTTTCCACGGCCTACTTCCAGCAACTGGTGAACGATGATCCGCATCATGCCTTTCAGGAACCGGTTGGCCGATATCCGGATGCACATCCTGTCGGCGGTATCATCCACCCATATCCCGGCAGACCTTACCTCGCACAGTGTATGCTTATGCCGGTCCGGTGTCCGGCAAAAGGCCCGGTAGTTTTGATAAGATCCCAAAAGGTCCAGGGCAGCCTTCATATCATCAATGGCAAGGTCGGGGATTGCGTATAGCGCGCTGAGATCGGTTAAATAGGGATCTTTTCGTCGATGGATATAGTAGGCATAGGTTCTTTCCCTGGCGTCATAACGGGCATGCAGGTGAGCGGCTACCGGAATAATCCCGAATACGGCAATATCATCCGGCAGCATTTTATTCAGCTTGAAAACCGTACGGTCTCCTAAAGTACCGGGATAGTTAAGGTGGCAGAAAAACTGGCCGGCGTGTACACCGGTATCCGTTCTGCCGCAGCCGGTTAGTGTAACTTGCTTTTTCAGCAGGTAGAACAATTGTGTTTCCAGCACCTCCTGTATACTCAGCGCAGACTTTTGCCGCTGCCAGCCGTGATAGGCGGTTCCTTTATAGCCGATATGTAAAAAGTAGCGCATGGCTCCGGGTTAGGGGCGGCGTAAAATTATAGGATTTAAGTTTTAGCGAGGCAAAATTTCGAACCCGTAAAATTCCTCACCGGTATGTGGTCCTCGTATGGGATAACAAGATTTGCTGTAACTTTACCGGTCCATGGATACCTTTCAACCAGCGGAAAACGGAGGGGAGGAAGGCAAACTTTATGAACATTTCCTGATCACCACCGACAAAGGCCAGGAGCCCCTTCGGATCGACAAATTCCTGCTTAACCGGATAGAAAATGTTAGCCGGAACAAGATCCAACTAGCTGCGAAGGCCGGTACTATTTTAGCCAACGGAAAGCCGGTCAAGCCGAATTACAAAGTCAGGCCGCATGATGAAATTACCGTGCTCCTGCCCAAGCCACCTGAGATCCATGATCTGAAACCGGAACCGATGACTTTGGACATCGTGTATGAAGACGATCAGTTGCTGGTAGTCAATAAGCCGGCCGGTTTGGTGGTCCATCCCGGATCGGGCAATTATTCCGGAACCCTGTTGAACGGGCTGGCCTATCATTTTGAAAATTTGCCGCAGATTGAAGGCTTCATGCGGCCCGGCCTGGTCCACCGGATCGACAAACAAACTTCGGGATTGCTGGTGATCGCCAAAACCGAATTGACCATGACCCACCTGGCGAAACAATTTTACGACCATACCGTCAAAAGGAGATACGTAGCCCTGGTTTGGGGCGATCCGGACCAGGATGAAGGCACCATTACCGGGCATATCGGCAGGAATCTCCGGTATCGGAAGCGTATGGATGTATTTCCAGATGGCGATCACGGCAAACATGCGATCACACACTACAAGGTTTTGGAAAGACTGGGCTATGTTTGTTTGGTCCAATGCAGACTGGAAACCGGCCGTACCCACCAGATCCGGGTACATATGCAACATATTGGCCACCCGGTATTTAATGATGAAACCTATGGCGGAGATTCCATCGTGAAAGGCACCGTTTATACCAAGTACAAACAATTTGTGGAAAATTGCTTTAAATTAATGCCCCGGCAGGCCTTGCATGCAAAGGTGTTGGGTTTTACCCATCCCGTTTCCGGAGATTGGATGGAACTGGAAACGCCTTTGCCCGAAGATTTTCAAAAAACGTTGGAGAAATGGCGGAATTATACCCAAAATTTAATCAAATGACGAGAACAATCCTGTTGAGCTGTTTGCTGGGCATCCTGCCCCTTTCGGCGCTGGTGGCGCAATGTATGATGACCCCTATTTCTTTGTCGCAGCGAACAGCCAAAGCGGCTGTCATTTTCGAAGGTACCGTTATGGGTCAGGAAGCGTTTAAGAAACAAGGGAAAATACATACGGCGCACAAGATCAAACTGCACACCCTGTTAAAAGGCGAATGTCCGGCGGAGTTGGAATTGATCACTTATGGCGGTCGGATCGGTAACGTGATCGATATGGCTTATCCGAATGTTTCCCTGTCCATAGGGGAAACCTGCCTGTTCTTTGCCAATCCACTGGAAATGGATCGGGGCGAACGCATAACTTTGCAATTATACGCCGGTGAGCAAGGCCTGGTAAGGCTCGATGCAAGAGGAACCAAAGGCTATGATGTTTTTAATCGTTATCCCGATATGGGGCAATTGTACCGGCAGATCGATCCGGATCATATCCCCAAGCCGGTTCCTAACAACCCCACTGAAACCCGGCCGGATAACCGTATCAGCCGTAAGGTGGTTACCATCAACTCCCTTTCTCCCTCAACGGTTCCGGCGGGAACTCAGACCGTGCTGACGATCAGCGGCAGCGGTTTCGGGGCGCAAAGGGGTAATGGCTATGTCGCTTTTACGGATGCCAATACGAACGGCAGTTCCTTTTTCCGGGTAGATTCCGGCCAGTTTTACGGGATCTGGCATGACCAGGAAATAGTCATGATCGTGCCGACTTCGAGCCTAGCCGGGGTAGCCGGTTCCGGCCCGATCAGGGTAGTAACCGACAACCAGGATAGCGTAACCAGCAGCCAGATCCTGACCATACCCTATGCCATCCAGGAGATCCATTCCCAGGATAATAAGTTCTATAATCCCGCCCTGTACAATGCCAATAATATGGGAGGTTTTTATTTCTTCCCGAACAATGATTTTGCCGCGGATACAGCCGCCATGGAAGCCCTGGAGCGAGCCTTCCGGACCATCCGGTGCCAGACCCGGGTAAACTTTTTCACCGCTCCTTCCACCCCCATCGATACGGCCGGCAATGATAATATCCAGTTAATCCTCCGGGAGGAAGGTAATAGCCTGCCTGACGGGGTTCTGGGGATAACATTTTTGCGGTATACCGGTTGTTTTAGCGGTGGCGAGTGGTATTGGCGGCCGATACAAATGGATATGATCTTTGATAATGCCACCAACTGGAATAACAGCCTGGATCTCCCCACCGACCAGGAAACGGATTTCGAGTCCGTGGTATTGCATGAGTTGGGCCATTGTTTGATGCTCGCTCATGTGGTGCACGAAGATGCGATCATGCAGCCCTCTATCGATGCCGGCGTCCACCGGAGGAGCTTCGATAGCCAAACGGATCTTGCCGGTGGTTTGGCCGTGATGGATGAGAGCGTTCAGCAACAGCCCTGTGGTGGAACATTGCCCATGCAACGGATCGATACCACCGGTTGTCATGTGGGTATGGACCGGTTAACCCCTGAAAATCGTTGGGAAGTCCGTCCGAATCCTGCGGATGACAGGATCTTTCTTGTCCGCCCCCAACAATATGCGGGGCCCCTGAAGGTGGATTGGTATAATATTGCGGGAGTTCATTTGGGTCAACAGTTCTTTGACGCAGAAAGGACCGTTGAGCTTCCGCTGCATCGATACGAACCGGGCGTTTACCTGCTGATCCTTGGATCCGGCGAAACCCTTTCTCATCACAAAATAGTCATCGCTCGTTGATTTTAATACCCTGCTTCCCGGGTCGTGCATCTATGTGAATGGAAAAGCGCAGGAAAGCGGAAGGATTTGACCCGTAATTAACGGTCATTTTTACTTTCATATAAGCCATTTTTTAAGTATTTTTGTGCCTTTCATTGTCTCACCTAATGCTAACTCGGACTACTATGGAAGCAAGAACCTGCTTAAAAATATTCGGACTATTATGTGCATTGTCGTCACTGTCTATCCAACCTTTGGCTGCACAATCCTGCAGTGATCTTTTCATCTCCGAATACATCGAAGGTTCTTCAAACAATAAAGCCATTGAGCTCTATAACCCGACCGGGGTAAAAATAGGCCTGGGTGATTATGCCGTGAAAAGATATG
>JANQFB010000356.1 GCA_028278085.1 Chitinophagales bacterium | reverse complement strand
AGAAAACCAAGCTGGAAAAAGAGCAGGCGGAATTCATCAATGCGATCAAATTTTCGGCCGATAACCTGTTGGTGATCATCAATGATATCCTGGATTTTTCAAAGATCGAAGCCGGGAAGATCTCCTTTGAAAAAACGGTTTTCAACGTCCGTGAAATATTTATGGCGCTGATCAATAGTTTCGGTTATAAAGCCAGTGAGAAAAACCTGAAACTATTGTACAATATCGATAAAGAAGTACCGGAACACCTGTTGGGCGATCCGGTCCGTCTGAACCAGATCCTGACCAACCTGGTTGGCAATGCTATCAAATTCACGGATAAAGGCGAGGTAGAGTTGAAGGTGGTGCCTATTAAGATCACCAATAAAAAAGCCTCCCTGGAATTCCGGGTCAGGGATACGGGTATCGGCATACCGGAAAATAAGATCAGGACTATCTTTGAAAGTTTCACCCAGGCCGGGGATGAGATCACACGATTGTTCGGCGGCACAGGATTAGGGCTCGCTATTTCCAAGCAATTGGTGGAAATGCAGGGCGGTAAGATCAACCTGACCAGCGAAAAGGGGGAAGGCAGTACTTTTTATTTTACAGTAGATTATGAAATAGCCACCGCAGATCAGATCAATGCCTCCAAAGCCAAGGTTACGGAGAATGTGGATGTGGATATCAGCGGTTTGAAGATCTTGGTGGCGGAAGATCATGAAATGAACCGGTTGTTGCTCAAAAAACTGTTGGAAACCTGGAAGATCAGCGCTGATATCGTTGAAAATGGTAAACTGGCGGTAGAGAAGATCGAAGCCGGCAAACAATACGATATTCTTTTGATGGATGTTCAGATGCCGGAGATGGATGGTATCGAAGCCACCAAAAAGATCCGCAGCCTGGATACGTCGAACAGTAAATTACCCATCATCGGGGTAACGGCCTTTACCGGTGATGATAAGGTGAGTGATGTGATTGCCAGCGGTATGAATGAATATATATCCAAACCCATCGATGCGGATAAATTACGTGAAAAGATCGTAGCCCTGGTCAGGGAGCAGGAAGGGGCTTCGAAGTTGAAGTTGAAACCCGGCAAAGTTGCCGAGAATGATGAGGAAAGAGAGGAGCCCAAGCCTAAAGCCAGTAAATCCAAGTACAAGTATATCGATCTGAGCTATCTCAATGAGCTCTCTGCGGGCAGCAATGAATTGTTGTTGAAGATGATCAAAGTATTTATCGATCAGACACCCTCGTCCATTGAAAGAATGGAGCAGCAGTACCGGGATGAGAACTGGCAAACCCTGAGAGGGGAAGCCCATAAGATCAAACCGACCTTTATTTTCGTGGGGGTTAAGGAAGGGAAGCAGATATTCGAGATCATCGAAAAATCCGCCGAAAAAAAGGAAAATCTCGACGATATACCGGGCCTACTCGCCAGAGGAAAAGAGCTAACCATCCGGGCCATCGAAGAATTGGAGATCGAAAAAGAAGTGATCGCCGCCGAAATGGAAGTTTCGGGATAAGATTGGCGTATATCCTTTCCGAATTCATCCCGTTCCTAAATTGAATTGCGGTTCCTGCTTGTTCTGGCATGTAATCCATTGAAACAAGGCTGCTGTAAAATCGTTAAATTTGTACATAAACCAATTTGAAAATGAAATTAACAGCTATCATAGAAAAATCATCTGATGGATAGTATGTCGGTCAAATCGAAGAGATCCCGGCGGCTATATCCCAGGGTAAAACGATTGAAGAATTAAAAGATAATCTTATTGATGCCCTGGAATTGCTATTGGAGGTCAACAAGGAAGACACGTTAAAACAATATGCCGGCAGAAAATTCATTAGAGAAGAACTAAACATTGCCTCTTGAAGAGAAACAAACTGATCAAGCACCTGGAAAAAAACGGATGTATGCTTATCAGGGAAGGCGGCAATCATTCCATTTACCGGAATCCGAAAAATAAAAAACAATCCGCCGTTGGAAGGCATCGCGAATTATCCGACCTGATATGTGCCAAAGTTTGTAAACAACTGGGCATTACAGCCATAAAATAGCCCCAACCCAAATTTCCTGAACCCATACTCCCAATAGTCAAATTTTGCCTGATTGGTCTTATTTTTATGCAAACATTTAGATGATGCATTGCCTGAAGATTTGCCTGCTGGGCTTTATTGTTACCTGGCTAGGCTGCCAATCACCTGAAAAAGCCGATCTGATCTTGCATAATGCCGTGGTCTACACGGTAGACGACAGTTTTTCAAAAACCGAAGCCCTTGCGATCAAGGCAGGGAAGATCATAGGCCTCGGCGCTTCCGACGAAATTCTGGAGGCCTACACCGCGCCGGAGATCATCGATATCGAGGGTAAATACATTTATCCCGGATTCATCGATGCCCATTGCCACTTTTTCGGCTATGGCCAGTTTCTTAGCCAGGTTGACCTGACGGGTACCACTTCCTTTGCAGCAGTGGTCGACCGGACGGTTAAGCACGCTAATGCCAACGCTGGTGACTGGATCGTTGGCCGGGGATGGGATCAGAATGATTGGGCAATCAAAAACTTTCCCGGTAAAGATACGCTGGACCAACTCTTTCCCGATAGAGCTGTTTTTCTCAAGCGGATCGACGGCCATGCAGCGCTGGCCAATCAAAAGGCATTGGATGCTGCCGGCATTACGGCTCAAACCACCGTCGACGGCGGGATGATCGAAGTCAAAGAAGGCCGGTTGACCGGGATTTTGATCGATAATGCGGTAGACCTGGTCAAAAATGTGATCCCCGCGCCGGGGGAGCAAGAGATCCGGACAGCGCTTTTGGCAGCCCAGAAGGATTGCTTTGCCGTCGGATTGACCACCGTCGATGATGCCGGCCTCGATAAGCAGGTTATTGACATGATGGACCAATTGCACAACCAAGGCAAGCTGAAAATGAGGATCTATGCCATGTTGAATCCTACCGAAGAAAATTATCAGCACTATTATACCTCCGGTCCCTATAAATCCGACCGCCTCAATGTGCGTTCTTTCAAGGTATATGCCGATGGAGCCCTGGGGTCGAGAGGGGCGCGGTTGAAGCAACCTTATCATGATCAACCCGGCCACCACGGTTTTCTGATCAACGATTCGGCCTTCTTTATGGAGCATACGTCAGTTATGTACGAAAAAGGCTTTCAGGTCAATACGCATTGTATCGGGGATGCCGCCAACCGGATGGTGCTGGATATTTATGGTCAGGTGCTGGGGGGCGACCGAGGCAAGCGGTGGAGGATCGAACATGCACAAGTGGTCGATCCTGTTGACCTGGAAAAGTTCGGTCGATTCGGTATCCTCCCCTCGGTTCAGCCTACCCATGCCACTTCCGATATGTATTGGGCCGGAGAACGGCTCGGAAACGAGCGGATACCTCATGCATATGCCTATCAACAACTCCTGGAGCAAAACCAAATGATCGCGCATGGCAGCGATTTCCCCGTTGAACATATTAACCCATTGTTCGGTTTCTATGCGGCCATTGCCCGTAAAGATCACAAGGGCTATCCGGAAAAAGGATTCCAGCCCGAAAATTCATTGTCCCGCGAGCAGGCGCTGAAAGCCATGACCATTTGGGCGGCTTATGCCAATTTCGAAGAACCCGAAAAGGGCAGCCTCGAACCGGGTAAATTGGCCGATTTGGTGGTGTTGGAGCAGGATATTATGCATATACCTGAAGATAGCATCATAACTACCGAAGTGCGGATGACGGTTGTTGATGGTGAAATTGTGTATCGCCGGTAAAATAGTTGCCCGATCCCAGTCGTTTAATAGAGATGTTTAGCTGCAATCGTATGAACCTAAAGCTATATAGCCTTTGGATAACGCTGCTGTTAGTTGCTTTGACGGAAAGTTTATGGGCCCGAGGGGTTCATAAATTAGATTATGCTTATGTTCCTCCTGCGAAAGTGAAGTCCCTGGTAAAGCAGTTGGATTCCACCTATGCCAGGCATCAGATCACCCT
>JANQFB010000353.1 GCA_028278085.1 Chitinophagales bacterium | reverse complement strand
GGTCGAATTATCCGACCAAAGGATAGCGGTGTAGGGACTTTTCTTCCAGGTTGCCGTTACACCGGAAAATACCGGAACCGGGGGATCCTGGGTCATGTCGATAAATATATCGTCGCCCAGGTCGTTTTTCCCGGTCAATGATCCGTCTTCATTTCTAAAGACGATCAAAATGCCGTTCAAACTGCTGTCTGCCGGATAATTATAATAGGATTGCGGATCGATCGTGATCTGCCACAGATCCGGGCCTATGTTTTTCATCTGCCCGACACCGTCGTCATCGCCCCAGTTCCCGGTCACGAATTGCCAACCGCCAAAGGGGTGAAGTTCCGCCCCGGAATGTATATAGACTTTATTGGCGCCGATGAGCCCCGTCTGACCCTGGGTGGCATCATAGGTGATGACCAGGGAATCCCCGTTGGGCGATACCCGGTAACCCGGATCCAGTACCAGTGCTGCACCGGCCTGGCAAATGGTGGTATCGTTGCCCAGGTCAAGGCTGGTGGTGAAGGCTCCTGCGCTGATGGTAATGGAATCCATGGCTATACATCCATTGGAATCCGTAGCTGTAATACTGTATAGGCCTATTTGAGTAGCCGTTTTTGTACGTGTGGTATCACCAGCCAGCCATTGATATTCCCCGAATCCGGGGCCGGCATCCAGCAACAGGTTGATCTGACCGGAACAGATGGCCGTATCGTTGCCCAATTCGATGGATGGGGCCTGGTTAAAACTTACCCCGGCCGTATCACGGGCTACACAGCCGAAAGTATCGGTGACGGTTACCCAATAGGCTCCCGAAGTGCTAACATCCAGGCTAGGATCTCCGGAGTTATCCGACCATAAATATCCGGTGATACCATCACCTTTCCAATAAACATTAACCCCACCGAATGCTGAAAATGGCGGATCTTGACCCATATCTATCCAGATATCATTGTCGCTGCCATCTTTCCCGGTCAATGTACCGTTGCCGTTCCGGAAAACCATGAAAATTCCATTGAGGCTGCTGTCAGGGGAGTAGCCATAATAGGAGACCGGACAGATCGTGATCTGCCAGCGGTCAGGGCCGATGTTTTTCATTTGTCCGACGCCATTATGGAGTCCCCAATCGCCGATGGTATATTGCCAGCCACCGAAAGGGTGCAATTCTGCGCCGGAGTGCATATAAACTTCCGATGCCCCGACCAATCCGCTGACCCCCTGCGTGGCATCATATTCGATCACCAATGAATCTTTTACCGATAAAACAGGCATAAGCGTATAGAGGCCGGCAGAACAAAAGGAAGTATCCGGGCCCAGGTCGGCGGTAAAACCTGCGGAGCTGTTGACGACCATCGTATCGGCAGACATACAGGTGTTGGAGTCGGCCACGCTGACCCAATAACTTCCCGACGATGTTACATTGATCGAAGCGGCTGTCGAACCGGTCGACCAACTATAGGTGGTATAGGCATTGCCGGCATCAATCGTATGATTGATCGTGCCTCCGCAAAATGTCGTGTCATCGCCCAGATCCACTGCTTGTATATCGATGCTGACCTCGATGGTATCATAAGCTTTACAGCCAATAGTATCGGTAACTTCGACCCAATAGTTTCCGGCCGTTGAAACGGTAATGGAATTTCCCGATGAATTATCAGACCATAAGATGGAGCTTACGGCATCTTTTTTCCATTGAAAAGTGGTGCCGCCGAAAGCAGCAACCGGAGGATCCAATTTGGTATCCACCCAAATGTCCTGGTCGGCATTGTCTTTCCCTGTCAGGCTGCCATCGGCATTCCGGAACACCATAAAGATACCGTGCAGGGTACTATCGGGATGGTAGCCAAAATAGGTTTGCGGGTGTATGGTGATCTGCCAGCGGTCGGTCCCGATATTTGTCATCCCGCCGATCCCGTCATCCTGCCCCCAATTGCCCGTAACATATTGCCAACCACCGAAGAGATGTAATTCCGCCCCGGCGTGCATATATACTTTTCCGGCTCCTGCCAAGCCCGAAACGCCCTGTGTGGCATCATAGGTGATCACCAGGGAATCTTCGAAATAATCCACGGAAGGAATGATGTCCAATACCAGGCTATTTCCGGGACATAGGATGGTATCCTCACCTATCTCAACCACGCATTGGGAGAAGACCGGTGAGAGGTTTAGTAATTGGCAAACCAGAAGTGCTGCTGTAAAAGAAATATTAAATTTGAATGAGTTCAAGGTGTTAAATTGACACTTTCTTTATACAATATTAACGATTTTTGAAGTAATTTACAAAGCATGAATACGGAAACTTCAGAACAACATCTGAGTTTCAGGCAGCAGTATATGTGGTTATTCCGGCTGGTCCTTCGGCCGTTATCTTAAAATTTCCACCTTCCGGCTAATCATTTGCCCGGGCGCATTGATCCTTACCAGGTAAACCCCATTTGGCTGACCGGTAAGATCAATGGTCAACCGGTTGTTTTCCCTAATGTCCGATGAATGGTTTTGATAAACGATTTTTCCTAAAATGTCCATAACGATGATCTGTGCATCTGCGGACCGGCCCATGTTGATCATCAGCATGCCATTGTTCGGGTTGGGATGTACCCTGATATCCGCTAACGATCCTGGCAGTTGAATGCCATCCGGCGCTGCCATCTCGAAAGTATCCGTTGCCATACAATCGTTACCATCAGTAACCATAACTGTATGTATGCCCGGTATTAACCCTGTTGCTGATGAAGTCGTTTGTTGGTTATCCCATTCGTATTGATAGGGTGGCGTTCCACCATCTATATGCGCAGATGCATTTCCGGATGAATCGGTGGTCGTCATAACGATCAATTTTGCGGGTTGGAAAACGGTTTCTGTGAAAGTTTCTTCACAATTATTGCTATCGGTCACCGTCAGTTGGTAATTACCGGAAGGAATGTTCAGCAGATCCTCAGTTGTCAAGGCATTTGACCAGCTGTAAGTATAGGGTTGGGTTCCTCCACCGGTATGGACATATATGGCGCCATCACTCAAACCATTACAACTGATATCCACCACGGAATCTAGCGTGATTACCGGGGAGCCGGCATCACCGATTATTGCCGTATCCATGGCTGTGCAACCCTGATCATCGAATATGGTCAGGTAATAGGTTCCTGCGGTTAACTGAACGAACACACTCGATGTATCGCCGGAATCCCAGCTATATTCATAAGGAGCAGTTCCGCCGGTGGTTTGGACGGTGACAGATCCATTTGCCAGATTGCAGGTGGCATGGGTAAGGTCCAGCATTGTTTGAATTTTGTCAGGTTCGGGAACAAGGGCGCTATCCAGGCGCTGGCAACCTGCACTGTCAGTGATTTGTAATGTATACAACCCGGCCGTAAGCTGTGTCGGGTCTTCATCGGATGATCCATTGGACCAGGAATAGGAAAATGGGCTTGTTCCGCCTGTTAATGTCAAATCGATCCAACCGTCGGCATCCCCAAAACAAGTTACCGGTGATAAGCTGAATACGGGAACGATAGCCGCCGGTTGGTTAACCATAATGGAATCCTCCATCTGGCAAGCATTGGAATCGGAGATCCATACTTTATAGGATCCTGCGCTTAGCGAAGATATATCTTCTGTGGTACCGCTATTCGACCAGGAGAAACTAAAGGGTGAGGTGCCACCGCTTACCGACAAATTAGCGAAACCATCGCTTTCGCCGTTGCAGGACACATGTCCCGGTATGATATTGGAGATCATCGGATTGATCTCCGTCAGAGTAAGGGTATCGAACTGCGTGCAGGATTGGTCATCGGTAATGGTTACCGCATAAAACCCGGCTGACAAACCGGTCAGATCTTCCAGGGTGGAACCGGTATTCCAGGAATAGTCATAAGGTGCAACGCCACCGGTAACTGTGAGGTCCAGTTCTCCGTCATTTCCCCCGGAGCAACTTACTGCAGTTGCCGCAAAGGCAGCGGCGAGCGAATCTGGGCTCATGATGGTGACAGCATCGATCGAAAAACAACTATTATCGTCGGTGGCCTGTACGGTATAGGTCCCGGCCGTTAAGGCGATCACATCTTCTGTTGTCGGCCCGTGGCTCCACGAATAATCATAAGGGGGCGTACCGCCTGCTACGGTCAGGTCCGCGCTTCCATCCGAATCCCCATAACATAACAAGTCTGCACCGATAATGGTCAGGTCGATGGAAATAATGGCATCCAGGGTCACTGAATCCAGGTGTTCACAAAGCTGGTTGTCGGTGATCGTCACATAATATTGACCGGCGATAATGTTGTTGAGGTCTTCTTGCGTACTGCCGTTGGACCAGGAATACTGGTAGCCGGGACTCCCCCCGGTAACGGTCAGGTCGAGGCTACCGTCCGGGTTGCCGGAGCAGCTTGCATCGGTGGTGGTAAAGCTGGCTATGATCGGATCCGGTTCGCCAATGGTAGCGGTATCCAAGGCTATACAATTTGCTGCATCGGAGACCTGCACGGGATAATCGCTGGCGTTTAATCCGTTGATGTCCTGGGCAGTTGATCCGGTAGACCAGGAATATTGATAGGGTGGCAGGCCGTTGGCAACCATCAGATCGATGCTGCCGTCAAAGCTACCGGCACAGCTCGCATCGGTCGTATTAAAACTCAGGGAAAGGGAGTCAGGTACCACAACGGTAATTGCATCCTGGGCCTTACAATTATTGATATCCGTAACCGTTACCACATAATCGATCGTGGAATCAGGTGTAGCCACCGGATTGGAAATATTCGTCATATCCAAAAAATCGGCTGGTGTCCAGCTATAGTTTACGCCACCGGAGGCATTTAACTGAATGGAAGCTCCCGGACATACACTCGTATCGGGGCCGGCATATGCATCCGGCAGCGGATCCGCCAGGATAGCAATGGAATCGGCCTGAACGCATCCGTTCGTATCGGTAACCTGGATGGTGACGGTGTCGCTTTCGGAGACACCAATCGTTTGCCCTGTAGAACCGGTCGACCAATCATATTGTCCAAAATCAGGCCCGGCATCCAGGTTAACCAGGAATGTATTTGCACAAAAGACCGTATCATTTCCCAGGTCAAGGGCAGGCAGCGTATGATGATCAATGATAATGGTATCCGATGCCGGACAGGCATTCCCATCCACCACAGCTACCCAGTAGGAAGCCGCCTGGTCGACCGTAATACCTGCGGTACTTGCTCCTGTTGACCATGAATAGGTCTGGTAGCCGCTACCGGCAGATAAAGTAAGGGATCCCCCCGGGCATAGCAAGGTATCCGGCCCGAGATCGACTCCCTGAACGACCTTAATGGTATCCGAAGCGGTACAACCGGCAGTATCCGAAACATCGACCCAGTATTCACCCGATTGAGTTACCGCCAGGCTATCGCCCTTGGCCCCGGTAGACCACAGGATCTGATCGATCGCATCTTTTTTCCAGCTTAGCCCCACCCCATTGAAGCCTGAAACGATGGGGTCGTTTTTCATATCAACCCAAATGTCCATATCCAGGTCATCCTTGCCGGTCAATGTGCCATCGGCATTCCGGAATACCATAAAGATCCCGTTGAGGATGCTGTCAACCGGGTAGCCGAAATAGGAAACCGGTTCAATAGTGATCTTCCACAGGTCCGTCCCGATATTTTCCATCAGGCCGATACCGTCGTCCAGTCCCCAATTACCGGTAACGTATTGCCAGCCGCCGAGCGTGTGTAATTCCGCCCCGGCATGCATATAAACTTTGTTCGCGCCTCCCAGGCCGGACACTCCTTTGGTGGCGTCATAGATGATGACCACCGAGTCATCGAAGCGGGTGGTGGCAATGGCAGGAGTTAACCAGATCAAAGCCGTATCACAAGTGGTCGTGTCATTGCCTAATTCCACCGATAAAGGCGCATTGATATCGACGTGGATCGTATCGCTCGCCTGGCAAGCGCTTCCGTCAACAGCGGTAACCCAATAGTCGTTGGAGGCGGCAACCTGGATCGCCTGGCCGGAAGCCCCGGTCGACCAGATATAGGAGAAAAATCCGGGGCCGGCATCCAGGGTTACGCCAGGGCCGTTACTACAGGCCTGAATATCCGGTCCGAAATCGACGCCGCTGGTCACCATAAACGAATCCCTGGACAGGCATCCCCCGTTTTCATGGGAGAGTTGCAGCCAGTAGGTTCCCGGCGAAGAAATGTCAAGATTATTATTCGTCGAGCCTGTCGACCACAGCACATCGATATTATCCGTTTTCCAAGCGGCGGAAATACCGTTAAAGGCCGAAGAAGGCGGATCGTTTTTGGTGTCCAGCCAGATATCTAGGTCCAGCCCGTCTTTCCCGGTCAGGGAACCATCGGCATTTCGAAATACCATCAGTATCCCATGGAGACTGCTATCCGGCGAATAGCCAAAATACGTTTGCGGATGGATAATGATCTGCCAGAGTTCCGGTCCGACGCTGTCCATTAATCCGATCCCGTCATCCAAACCCCAATTCCCGACCGTGTATTGCCAGCCGGCATTTGCATGAAGCTCCGCGGCTGCATGAAAATATACTTTCGGAGCGCCCGCCAGGCCTGAAACCCCTTGCGTCGCATCGTATTCAATGATCAGGGAGTCTTCGAAATAACTAACGGCCAGTTGGGGCACAGCCCAATAATTGACAACATCGCAAAACGCCGTATCCGGTAAAGGTGATAATCCGAAATCAGGGTTAAGCCCGATCTCGATCGTATCCCGGTGCTGACAGCCTCCGGCGCCTTCCAATAATACACTGTAAATACCAGGGCTATTGACAAGTATGGTGGGATCATGGCTATTGTCCGACCAGGTATAGGTAACATTGGCGTCCATCAAACGATTGGCGCCTACGCCATGGAACAGGGATTGCGGTTGATCGGGCCGGAGCCACACATATATATCGCTGTCGAAGGGATCTTTTCCGGTTTGTGAGCCGTCTGCATTCCTGAACACCATCCAGATCCCCTCGGGCATACAAGCTTCCGGGTAACCGAAATAATCTCCGGGATGGATGGTGATCTGCCAGAGATCCGATCCGATATTGTCCATTAACCCGATCCCATCATCCAGGCCCCAATTACCGGTGGTATACTGCCAGCCACCGAATTGCTCCGTTTCTGCGCCGGCATGCATATAAACCCGTGATGCGCCGGCTAATCCGGAAACTCCCTGGGTGGCGTCATAGATGATCTGCAGGGAATCGCCGCATAAATAACTTCTAAGCGGTGCGGCATCCAACACCAAACTGCTTCCGGCACAAATCGTGGTATCCTTGCCCAGGTCGGCCAGTACATCGCATTGCGCCCCGGCATTTATGAGGCTGCAGCACACGAAACCAATACCAATCAAAAAACGGTTGAGCATGATAAACGAATTGCGGAGGATGGTGCCGCCTGAAAGGATCGGACGGATATTTAAATTTAAGGAAAATTTGTGAACATGAAAGGACATGATCTTCGGATTTGTGAATGTGTTACCTTGAACGCAGGGATCAAACCATTGCCAAAGTTATTAAAATCCGTAGTAATTGTCAAACTAACACTTAGGGTGCAAATGATCTCAATCGGGATGGGTATCCGGTCTTGCTAATAGGTAACCAATATCGTGCCCCTTCGCTCGAAGGGAAAGGACGGATCTTGCGTCATGGGCACATAATTGATGAGATAGACATAAACGCCCTGGGGGACGGGTTTGCCGTGAGCGGTACCATCCCAGCCGCTTTGGGTGTCGCTGGTGAGAAAGATCAATTCACCCCAACGGTTGAAGATCTTCATTTCGAGGGATGCGATGCCTTCTATGGTAGGCCTGAAGACATCGTTCAATCCGTCATTATTCGGGGTAAATGCAGTGGGCAGGATAAAGCGGATATCCTGGAAAACACAGACGGTTTTGGACAAGCTATCCGAACAACCGGCATCGTTGGAGATCACTAATGTAACGGTATAGGTACCGGTATCGGCATATTCATGAGCATAATGCCTTCCCGGTATATAGGTATTGCTGCTTCCGTCACCAAAGGTCCATATGCCCTGATTGGCGCCAGTACTTTGATCGATCATGGTAATTTCCGGTTCCAGGGAGGAGGTACATTCCAATGGGTTAGGTGCAAAATTGGCGATGACCATGGGGTAGCCGGGGATCTTCACTTCTTTTTCATCCGTGCACCCGGAAACGTT
Source organism: Chitinophagales bacterium (assembly GCA_028278085.1). GTDB lineage: Bacteria > Bacteroidota > Bacteroidia > Chitinophagales > JANQFB01 > JANQFB01. Next base: position 58 of record JANQFB010000353.1, on the reverse strand, counting down.
GTCGGTGATGGTAACCTGGTAGGAAGCTGCCACCGGGCCCGTAATACTATCCGAGGTC
>JANQFB010000341.1 GCA_028278085.1 Chitinophagales bacterium | reverse complement strand
AAATTATAACACCCTTGGAAACAGTATATATTTCGATTTTACAACACCCTATGAGAGGATATCAAAAGAAGAATTAATTAGTTATGATAAAGGTGATATGCTTGACTCGCTGAAAAGTGAATACAGCAAAGATATTTCAATTGTTTTGGAATCAATTGTTAATGCAATGCGACTGAATTTGCCAGTTCTTTTTTATAGAGATGCCGATGGCATTACAGCAAAGCATTACGCGTCTTCAAAAAATGAAAAGCATGAAGGATTATTCACTGATACTTCTGTTTATGATTGCTTAGTACCATATGTCGAGGGAATTCCGGCTGAAAAATTATTTGAAGTGAGGAATCAAATACCAGAAGCATTCAAAGACTTCCGTGCACTACTATTTGAAATCGTAAAAAAAACAATGAATGCCACAGATAATCCTGCAGAAATTAAATTTAAAATTGATAGTGAGTTAAATAGCTTACTGCGAAAACTTGATGTTGAAATGCAAAACGCCCAAAGAAAATGGAAGTTTCAAGGCATTGGAACTCCCATTGTAATGTTAATTGGTTCACTCAGTTTATATTCACCATCAGGTATTGATTATTCAAATTTATTATCAACTCTTTTAGGTTCGGGTGGTCTTATTAAAAGTTTGGTAACATGGAATAATGTAAGCGCAAGTAAAAAGGAAGCTTCACTAAATCCTGTATATTTCCTGTGGAAAGCCAAAAAAAATTGAAACGGTCTAATATGAATATAAAATTCACGAATGCACAAAAATGGCAATGATGTTATGTCCTCCCTTTTGGTCGGCCATGAGTTTTATTGTTCATTTGCCCCAACCAAAAACCCACCATGGAAAAACACGAGTGGAGAAAAAAAGAAAAAGAATTTTACAGACCTAAAAATAAACCGGAATGTATTGATGTTCCGGCATACAATTTTGTAACCATTTCGGGGGAAGGGAATCCCAATAACCCACTGTTTTCCGAATATATCGGCGTTTTGTATGCGGTGTCGTATGCCATTAAAATGGGACTGAAAAAATCGGACAGCAAACCGGAAGGATATATGGACTATACCGTTTATCCGCTGGAAGGTATTTGGGATATTAACGAAAACGCTAAAAATAATGCGGACGGAACGTTCAGTAAAGACGATTTGGTTTTTGATCTGATGATCAGGCAACCCGATTTTGTTACGGCATCATTGTTCCAGGAAATGCTAGAAGTGACCCGGCAAAAGAAGCCACACGCTTTATTGAAGCAAGTGAAATTTGAAACGATCACGGATGGAAAATGTATTCAAATGTTGCATATCGGAAGTTATGACAATGAACCGGAAAGTTTCAAACAAATGGAAGCGTTTGCAGCAAATAATAACCTGGAAAGGATCTCAAAAGTGCACCGGGAAATATACCTTTCAGACTTTCGTAAAGTGGCGCCTGAAAAACTGAAAACTATTTTGAGATTTAAAGTGAAATAAAAATGCCGGCAGTGGCCATGTTCCTTCCCAATAAATCTACTGCCCCCAAAGCCACTAATATTTTCAATAGCCCGACTGATAACGCCGATCCCTGATTCCCAGCCAACCAATAAACCGTATTTTTATTAATTTATGGATCGATTGATGGATATAGACCTTATGGCCTAAAAAATGCCATTTGTCAAAATTGACGCAATTTCATGTTAAAATTAACGCGAAATTGACGCAATTCTAACACAATACAGGATTCATCATCCCCAAATGATTACAGCAAAGCAATGGACCTCGAGGTTTTCAAACAAATAGAGCCCGGATTACCCGATAGTCCGGGTGTCTACAAATTTCATGATAAGCATGGGGCGCTGCTGTATGTGGGGAAAGCCAAAAACCTGAAAAAAAGGGTTGCTTCCTACTTTCAAAAGCAGAAATATATCACGGGCAAAACCCGGCTATTGGTCAACAGCATCGCCGATATTCAATATACCCTGGTCAATACCGAACAAGATGCTTTACTGCTGGAAAACACCCTCATCAAAAAACATCAGCCCAGGTATAATATCCAGCTAAAGGACGACAAATCCTTCCCCTTCATCTGCATTAAAAAGGAAAGATTTCCAAGGGTTTTCCTGACCCGTACCCTGGTTCCCGACGGGTCGGAATATCTCGGGCCTTATACCTCGGTAAAAAAGGTCCGTAAGATCCTGAATTTCATTAAAACACTCTTTCCCCTCCGGACCTGCACCTACAACCTGAGTCAGAAGAACATCGAGGCGGGCAAATTCAAGCTTTGCCTGGAATATCATATCGGTAATTGCAGAGGGCCTTGTGAAAGCCTGGAAACAGAAGAGGACTACGGTGAATCGATCCGGCAGATCAGGAATATCCTCAAAGGTAATACCCACAAAGTGATCCGCGAACTCAAAGGCCGGATGGATACGTATGCCAAGGCATACCAGTTTGAACAGGCCAATGATATCAAGGAAAAACTGGCGATCCTGGAGAATTATCAAAGCAAATCCACGGTGGTGAATGCCGCTTTCAAAAATATCGATGTCTTCACCATCGATGACGGGGAGAAAAGAGCCTATGTCAACCATTTAAAGATCCAGAACGGAGCGGTTACCCAGGATAAGACCATGGAACTCAGCAAAAAGCTGGGAGAAGCCAAAGAAGAGGCGCTGGGGTTTGCCATCAATGCCATCCGCCAGGAGCAGGCAGAGCCGGCCCCGGAAATTATCCTGCCTTTTCCGATCGAGCTCCCTTTTGACCAGGTCAGGCTCACCGTACCCAGGATCGGCGATAAAAAGCTGCTGCTGGCGCTTTCCCGGAAAAACCTGAATTACTATAAGTCGCGGAAAATGGCGAATGTTCCGGCAACCAACAGGAATTACCAGATCCTGGAGCAATTACAAAAAGATCTGGTGTTGAACCAGCTTCCGGAGCATATCGAATGTTTCGACAATTCGAATTTCCAGGGGGATTTTCCGGTAGCGTCGATGGTCGTATTTCGCCAGGGGAAGCCCTCCAAGAAGGATTACCGGCACTTTAACATCAAATCGGTGGAAGGCCCCGACGATTTCGGTTCCATGCGGGAGATCGTATTCAGGAGATACCGTAGGTTATTGGAGGAAGCCGAAAGCCTACCTCAACTGATCCTGATCGACGGGGGCAAAGGACAACTGAGTGCAGCCGTCGAAAGCCTGGTCGAATTGAACATCATCGATAAGGTACAGGTGATTGCCATTGCGAAAAAGCTGGAGGAATTGTACCGCCCCTCCGACCCCGATCCTTTGCATATCAGTAAAAAGTCCTCCTCACTCAAACTATTGCAGCAACTAAGGAACGAAGCCCATCGCTTTGCCATCACCTTCCATCGATCCAAGCGATCCAAAGCAACCATCGGCTCCGAATTGGCGGCGATCCCCGGGATCGGCCAAAAGACGCAGGATCTGCTGTTAAAACGCTTCCGGTCGGTCAAGAAGATCCGGGAAGCCACCGAAGAAGAGCTGACCGCTGTTATCGGTAAACACAAGGCGGCAGTGGTTCATAATTATTATAATAACAAACGACCCGATCCAAATTGATTGATGAACAAGGAACATCGATTAACGATTTTAGAAGTTTTTTGAATGAGTTAACAACTTCAAAAATCTTCAATCGTTAATCCTTGTTCGACATTCTATGTTGGAGATCTGACGACATAATGAACATGCAAATTTTTGCTAAACATTAAATAGACTTCAGTTCATTTGTTAATACGACCACAAATTATGTTCCTTTTCCCAGATCTCCCGGCGGATACGTTCGCTTTCCAATAAGGCGTCGATCCCGGTCGCATAATCCTGGATCCTCCGGTCGTGTACATTGGATTCCTTGTAAATATAGCTGCTGAACATCCGCATTTCAAAAATATTCTCCCAGCTATACCGGTGCCGGTCATTTTGAGGATTAAAGGCCTCATAGTTGGCCAGGATATAGCGCAGGTCGGGATAATAAGCCCAGAACAAAGGCAATTCCCCCTGGTAGTTCCCATTTTCATCATATTTTTCCATAATGGGGGAAATGCCGATGATCCGGACGATCATAGTGGACTTTTCATCGTCGAAGATCCAATCCTCCTTGATCCGGATCTTTTTGACGTTCTCATAATTAAAGGGCTCTCGGACCACTTCCCGGTAAGGCGTTCCATCGATCACATCGATCAGGGTTATGGTATCCACATGCTCGAGGATATCTTTCAGGTCAGCGACCGACATCGGTGTGGTAAATTCATCGTCGACCGGCTCATAGAATTGGATCTCCTTCGAATAAGCGGCATCGATCAGGATATTCACAAAGGGCTGCTTCGGATAAACAAAGGGCAGGTTCATCTTCTCCCGGAGATCGATCACGCGCCAGATCCTTTTGGCCCAGAATACGTCACTCTCCCGGATATGATCGTAAGGGATCGGTCGCCTTTCATCCTTGATCTTTCTATCGGGATTATCCCCCAAAACCAGGGGCTTAGGAGTTTGAGCGAACATTTCGGGCGGTATGAGCAGGGTAATGATCAGGGGAAGCCCCCAATAATGGCGTAGGTTTTTCATAGCGGATATTTAGAAGTTATCAAATGAGTTCAAAAGACAACGTAGGCAATCTCCGGACACTGCCATCATCTCCCCTGACCCTTATGTTTTCGATGTATACCCGGTCTTTGGGCTTTGCATTGCTTAAAATAGCCTTGATGCGGGTACCGAACACGGGCCCTTTGTTTTGTTCGAACATCAGGTCTTGCCGGTGCGGCTTATACAACAGATCGTAAGAAACTACCGTGTATTTAAAATCGAAAACAAATCCTTTGAGCACCGCCTGTACCCCTGCCTGAACTTTGAAGTAGCCTGCCGGTACTTTCCCGCTTTCATACTTTCCGACCATGCCGACAGGATCCGGGACGCGCATAACCCTGAATTGATGCTTGCCAACCGGTAGGGTCTGATCATCCTTCCGGGTGGAAACCGTTACCGATGTGAATCCGGGACGCGTTACCCTGGCGAAATAATTCCCGTCGGCCTGCCGGATCAACCGGCCATCGCTAATAGCGGCGATAACGTCTTCGGACTCCACACCCGCAGCGGATATGGATAGCGGATTATCCACACCGATATACATCACATTCATTTTGGTTGGGGATACCACGGACTGTGGTTTGGTTACAGTATAAGCCGTAGCAAAAGGATAGAGGTTGAACCCACTGCCGCCCGGGTCTTCGACTTTGATGTAGCCGCTGAAATCTTTTTCACCGACCCCGGAGGCTTTGATCCTGAGCTTTCCTTTGCCGAACTCTACCGGAACCAGCCTGGCATCCTCGGCAATTACCCCGGTAGCCGTATCCATATGGCCTATGATCACCTGGGGGGTTTTGGTAGAATTCCACGCCGAAACAAAAATATCCGCTTCATAATCCGTACCGGCCATCACATATTCCGACCGGGGCACCACCATCGCCCGGACCCTGTCGAAGGTCTCTTCCTGGGCGCCTACCTGGTCGATCAGATAGGTCAGCACTTCCGCTTCCGAAGCTTTGACATCACTTTCATACTTGGTCAGTAAAGTGATCGCAGCCGTCAGGGGCATTTCTCCGAAATTCTCCTCCTGCCAGGTCTTTTGGACCCCACTGGTCATCGGTGGGTCGACGGCAGCGGATAAGGTCATCCTGATATTATCCCGATGTTCATCCTGTATCAGGGCCAATAGCTTTTCCCGGGTTTGATTGATCATGGCTTTCAGTTCTGCTCCCCTTTTACCTTGCTGCTCCACCAGGAATATCTGGGAGCTGTAATCGGTGTTATCTTCCTTTTTGACCCTTTTGGTTTCGGGATCGAAATAATCATCATCATCGAGCTGTCCATTGCCATTCCCCGCCTTGTCGATCAACAAAGTCCGGAGATCCTGTAAATAGGCGGTCAATTCGGCGGAATAGGTCCTGGCCAGTTTGGCCTTATCGAAATGGACCTGGGTTCGTTCGGGATTATTTTCCAGCAAGGCCTGAAACCGGTTAAAGGTATCATCGTTTTTATCGATAAATATGGAGTTCGTTTTTTCCAGGCTCAGGTTAATGATGTTGAAAGCTTTCAGGATCTCCGCCGATACATTCAGGGCTAACATAGCCGTTAGCACCAGGTACATCATGGTGATCATTTGTTGTCGTGGTTCTTTGGGTAAAGCCATAATACATGCGGTTTTAAGTGAATCAATTCCCTACCGGAATACGGAGGATCGTTTTACCGTTTTTGATCTTTAATGATCTTTTGAAAGCCTGGCCGTATGGATCCATAGCTTCGCCAGAGGCCTTATCAGACCTTATAGTCAAAAGATCGTGGTGCAGGTATTTTGGGGTTATTGACCGGAAGGAAGACGTCCGGTTGCACTATTAAAATGCGGCAGCAGGTGTTTGGTTACATCCCATCCCTAAAAAATCCGGCAAAAGCTTCAACGTTTGCCGGCGGGCAAGGGTATACGCGGTTGGCTGGCAAACGCTATAAAAGAAACGAATGGGTGGCATGTTTTATTGTTACCAATGAAACATGCCCGAGGGATCGGGTAACGCAACAGGCTAATCTAAAAATCCGGGCATAAAAAAACCCTGAAGAACGTAGACTTCAGGGTTTTTATTAATAAGTTGTGCTATGCGCTAGAATGACCAAAGGTTATGTTCCTTTTCCCAGATCTGCTGCTTGATACGATCGCTTTCCAACAAAGCGTCGATACCGGTAGCATAGTCCTGGATCCTTCTGTCATGAACGTTGGATTCTTTGAAAATATAGCTGCTGAACATCCGCATTTCAAAGATATCCTCCCAACTCATCCGGTGGGCGTCGTTAAAAGGATTAAAGGCTTCGTGATTGGCCAGGATGGGTCGTAACTCGGGGTAATAAGCCCAGAACATGGGTAATTCACCCTGGTAGTTACCATTCTCATCGTATTTATCGAGGATCGGTGATAAACCGATGATCCTGACCATGATGGTCGAGGTTTCTTCCTCGAAAACCCAATCTTCTTTGAGCCTGAATTTCTTGATATTCTCCAGGTTCAGTTCCTGTTCGACCACTTCATACTTTTCTTCGAGCGTGATCGGGTCGGTAACCAGGATCGTGTCCCTGCTTGTTCCGATAGCAGCTACTTCGTCAGGCGTCATAGGAGCGGTAAATTCATCGTCGATCGGCTGGTAAACATTGATCTCACCGGCTTTGGCGGATTCAATGAGGATCTTGATAAATGGCTCCTTGGGATAGTAGAACGGAAGATTCATTTTCTCACGGATATCGATCACCCGCCAGATCCGCTTCGCCCAGAACACATCGGATTCCCGGATATGTTCGTAAGGAATGATCTGCTTTTCTTTGTAGATCTTCTTTTCGTAAATACCATCCAGTACGTTTGACTGCGTAGGTTGAGCCTGTAAGATTACCGGCAGCAAAGCCAGGGTAAACAATAAACTCACTACTAATTGGAACATTTTTTTCATAGCACTGTATTTTAAGGTTAATTCCTTACAGCAGCTTGAACGCTATACTCGGCAACTTACGGGTAGTACCATCTTCTCCTTTGGCTTTAATGTTGTCAAAGTAAAACATGTCCCCGGGTTTTGCCCGCTTGATCCATCCCAGCATTTTGGAATCGAACAACGGCCCGTTGGCTTTCGCCATGATAAGGTCTTGCCGTTTTGCAGCATAGGTTAATTCAAAGGACTGTATGGAATACTTAAATTCAAAATCAAAATTCTCTAATACGGCCATGATACCCCTTTGGGCTTTAAAGGTACCGGTTTTGATGTTACCACCGGACTGGCCCGCGATCTTTGCGATCGGGTCAGGTACCCTTTTAACCCTGAATTT
>JANQFB010000302.1 GCA_028278085.1 Chitinophagales bacterium | reverse complement strand
AAGGCTGGCCAGGTCGAACGGGCATACCAGGGTTATCGTGATTATCGATAACATGATCCCGCACGAGCGGACGTTGATGGACCGTTTGTTTTCCAAATGGTTTGTGAAAAGTTGTGACGGTTTTATTGCCATGTCCAAATCGGTGTTGCTAGACCTCGATCTTTTTGACCGGGAGAAGCCCAGGAACTATTGCCCGCACCCCTTGTTCGACAACTTCGGACCAAGCCTGACGAAAGAAGCGGCCAAAAAGGCCCTCGACCTCGATCCCGGTACGGACTACCTGCTGTTTTTCGGATTTATCCGGGCCTATAAGGGCCTCGATCTGCTGATCGAAGCATTTGCGGATAAGCGGCTTCGGCAACTGCCCCTGAAATTGATCATTGCCGGTGAATATTATGAAGATCAAACGCGCTACGACGAGCTGATCAAAAAACATGACCTCAGCGAATATATCATCCAATCCAATGATTTTATCCCCAACAAAGCCGTCGGGAAATACTTTTGCGCCGCTGACCTGGTGGTGCAACCCTATAAAACGGCCACTCAAAGCGGGGTTACCCAGATCGCCTATCATTTTAACAGACCCATGCTGGTAACCAATGTAGGCGGCTTGCCGGAACTCATTCCCCATGGTAAAGTCGGTTACGTGGTAGAACCTGCAAAGGAACCCATCACCGAAGCCATCCTGGATTATTATTCCAATAACCGGGAAGCAGAATTTACCAGCCATGTAGCCGAGGAGAAGAAGCAGTACTCCTGGCAGGCCATGTTAAAAAAAGTAGTAGATTTGTACGGCTCACTGAAATAGCGGTAAAAACCCAGTTGTATCCATGTTGATCAGAAGCAGAGCTCCCCTACGGATTGGTTTGGCTGGTGGAGGTACGGATGTAAGCCCCTATTCTGACATTCATAATGGCGCCATCTTAAATGCCACGATCAGCATGTTTGCCTATGCCATTATCGAACCCCTGGATGATGACCGGATAATTTTTGAATCGCTCGACCGGAAAGAACGTTTTGAGTCGGCAATGGTCGATTACCTGGAGCCCGACGGGCAACTGGATCTGCTTAAAGGCGTTTATAACCGGATTACCAGGGAATTCACCCAAAAACCACTTTCGTTCAAGCTTTCCACCTATGTAGATGCACCCGCAGGTTCCGGTTTGGGATCGTCGTCAACGCTTGTGGTTGCTATACTCGGAGCCTTTGCGGAATGGCTGCGGCTGCCCCTGGGGGAGTATGATATGGCGCATCTGGCTTACGAGATCGAACGGATAGACCTGGCCATGGCCGGCGGTAAACAAGATCAGTATGCGGCCACCTTCGGAGGATTTAATTTCATGGAATTCTTTGGAGAAGATAAAGTGATCGTTAACCCACTACGGGTAAAAAAAGACTATATCAATGAGCTGGAATATAATTTGCTGTTGTATTATACGTCAACTTCGAGAATATCTTCCAGGATTATCGCCGTGCAGAGCGATAATGTGATCAAGAAAAAGGAAAAATCGGTCGAAGGAATGCACCGCCTGAAGGAGCAAGCCACGATGATGAAGGAAGCGGTGTTGAAAGGAGAGCTCGACAGGATAGGGGATATCCTCAACTTCGGTTGGCAATATAAAAAAGATCTGGCCGAAGGGATCAGCAATGAACAGATCGACCGGATCTACGAAGCGGCTTTAAAAGCAGGCGCTTCGGGAGGGAAGATCTCAGGAGCCGGGGGAGGTGGATTTATGATGTTTTACTGCCCCAACAATTCAAGGTTTGCTGTAATGGATGCCCTCAGCCAATTTGGCGGAGAATTCAGAAATTACCAATTCACAAAAAAAGGTTTAACCTCATGGACGCTATAGCCCATACCATAACTGGTGCCATCGAACAATCGATCCAGGTCAAGGAAAAGATCCTGGCAAGTCCCTTTTTATTGGAAATGATCGATGATCTGTCGGAAGATATCGTCGGTGCATTTAAGTCGGGCAACAAGGTATTGCTTTGTGGTAATGGAGGCAGCGCTGCCGATGCCCAGCACATTGCCGCAGAGCTTTCGGGACGCTTTTATACCGATCGCGATCCTTTGTTTGCAGAGGCATTGCATGTAAACACTTCTTACCTGACTGCCGTAGCCAATGATTATTCCTTTGCCGAAGTATATGAAAGGATGGTGAGGGCCAAAGGCAGGAAGGGAGATATTCTCATCGGTATTTCAACCAGCGGCAACTCCGAAAATGTGATCAAAGCCCTTCGATCGGCTAACCAACTGGATATGATAACTGCCGGTATGACCGGCGCCGACGGAGGGAAAATGAATGATTGCTGCAAATACCTGATCAAAGTCCCATCTACCGATACTCCCCGCATCCAGGAAGCCCACATCCTGATCGGGCACATCATTTGCGAAATGGTAGAAAAAGACCTGTTTTCCTAACCGTGCTGAGGGATGCGATCATCTTGGCAGGAGGTAAAGGTTCCCGTTTAAAAGAAGTTGTCCGGGATATACCCAAGCCTATGGCAGCTATCAACGACAAACCTTTTCTTTCTTATTTAATGGATTTTTTAAAACGCTTCGGTATCGGGCATGTGGTAATGGCCGTGGGCTACAGGCATGAGGTCATCACCGGCTTTTACGGAGACCGGTACGAAGGCATGGACATTTCCTATAGTATTGAATCGACGCCATTGGGTACGGGAGGAGGCATCAGCCAGGCATTCGAAAAAGTCGCCGGGGAAATGGCATTTGTCCTGAATGGTGATTCCTTTTACGATTGCGATCTTGCCGAATTCTATGAATTTCACCGGCAGAAGGCCGCCACCTTGTCATTGGCCCTCAATTATATGGAGGACTTCGAACGTTATGGAATAGTCAATATCGATCCCGACAACCGGATCCTTGGTTTTAAAGAAAAACAATACCAGGAATCGGGCTATATCAATGCCGGGGTATATATCATGCCTAGATCTACCTTAACGGATCCCTCACTGCCGGAAGTATTCTCCTTGGAAAAAGACATCCTGGAGTCGGGTAAAGTGGATGGCATTTATGGCTTTCCGGGGCGAAGCTATTTTATCGATATCGGGATCCCGGAAGATTATGAAAGAGCACAGCATGAGCTTCAACAATATTTCCATTGATACCTCCTGGACACTCTTCCTGGATCGCGACGGTGTGATCAACCGATACCTTTCCGGGGATTATGTTAAAAAAGTGGACGAATTCGAGTTCCTCCCCGGTTCGGTGGATGCCATTGCCCGATTGTCATCGATATTTGGCCGGATTTTTGTTTTAACCAATCAGCGGGGCATCGGCCGGGGATTAATGACCCATACGGATCTGAAAATGATCCATGATCATATGGTCGCAGCTATCGAGGCTAAAGGCGGAAGGTTGGATAAGATCTACTATTGCGCCCATGATCTTGTCGATAACTGTGATTGTCGGAAACCCGGGACCGGTATGGCCATCCAGGCCCAAAAAGATTTCCCGGCAATCGATTTCAAGCGTTCTGTGATCGTGGGCGATTCGGTAAAAGATATCGAATTGGGACAACGATTGGGCATGAAAACCATTAGGGTCGAGAACCCGGCATTAGCGGATGAAAAACCCTCCCGTAACCCGGATTACGAATGCCGGGACCTGCAGGCCTTCGCTTTTTGGGTGATCGATGGGCCGGCATGAGGAAAATCAAGCGATCGGGTAAAAAAACTTCCCCGCAAATTATTTATATTAAACTTCCTGTCTTAAGTTTGTAATAAGGTCGGGATAGTTGTGGCAGATCCGGTAAACGGATGCCCCCGGCCGGACTTAATAACAAAGGAGTTTAACCATAAAACAGCCGCTTTCAGCCGGTTTTTTGACCGTTGATTGCCAGGGCTTTTGAAAACATAATTATTCGTATCAAAAAATAAGAGCGATCATGAAAAAGACGTGTTTAATTTTATTTGCTCTCCTCGCCTTCGGGATACTGACCCAGGCCCAGGAAACTGCACCCCCCACGCAGCCGGAGAACCCCAATGTTCCGGTCATTGCCTTTGAAAGCGAAACCATCGACTACGGAACCATTGAAAGGGGAGCTGATGGAAACCGCGAATTTGTCTTTAAAAATGACGGCAAAGAACCGCTGATCATCAGCAATTGTAAAGGATCTTGCGGTTGTACCGTCCCAACCTGTCCGAAAGAGCCCATCCTGCCCGGTCAAACCGGAAAGATCAAGGTCAAATACGATACTAACCGGATGGGAAGTTTCACCAAAACCGTTACGGTGCGTTCCAATGCCAAAACACCTGCCAAATACCTCAAAATAAAAGGTAATGTGATCGCCAAAAAGGCCGAGCCGGCAACACCACCGGTTCAGAAAAAAGCCGAGCAAACAGCAGATCAATAAACCTGCACGCTATCATTTACTACAGCGATCATAAACCACAACGGAATTGAATTTCAATCGTTTGGGATTTCTTTGTTTAATATTTAGCTTTGAAGCCTTAAAATGAAATTTTAATTATGGCAGATATATCCATACCCGGAAGAAACAAAGGATTTGGCGTTACCATGAGAACCGACAACTGGAGAACAGCTCCTTTCGCTGTTTTTTTAGGGTTAATGGCATTTTCGGGGTATATAGCATGGGCCGCCTTTCAGGGAGAATATTACTGGTGGAGCGGTGGTACTACCGGCTTCGGCGGTTACTTATCACCCCTGTATTCACCGCTGATATACATCGACCAAACTGCCGCCGGATCTGCGCCGGCCTGGCATGCCTGGATCGGTGGACCATGGCCATCCTGGTGGCCTTCCATTTTACCGGCATCCCCGGCATTCCTGATCCTCGCTTTTCCAGGCGCCTTCCGGTTAACCTGCTATTATTATCGTAAAGCTTATTACAGAGCCTTTGCCGCCACGCCTCCGGCCTGTGCTGTGGGAGGGATCCCCCAAAAACCGTTTAAAGGCGAAACCGGCCTGCTGATCTTTCAAAACCTTCACCGCTATGCCTTATATTTTGCCTTGATATTTGTCGTGATCTTATCCTATGATGCGGTATTGTCATTTTTCAACGACGGCCAATTCGGTGTTGGCGTGGGGAGTATTGTGTTATTGATCAATCCTATTCTTATCGGGGCTTATACGTTTGGTTGTCATTCCTTCCGGCATCTTGTGGGCGGAAAAATGGATTGCATGTCCTGTAGCATGGGCCGTTATAAGACCTGGAAAAAAGTTTCCTTGCTGAACAGCCGTCACCAGTTATTTGCCTGGTTAAGCCTGTTCTGGGTCAGCTTTGCCGATTTCTATGTGAGAATGGTATCCGCCGGCTATATCAAAGACCTGAACACCTGGGGACTATAAGCAATTAACATCATCGAAGTTAAAATCATAACAACATTAATATGGATGTATCAGATTTACAAGTCTTAGAACATGATGTCGTTGTTGTAGGGGCCGGCGGAGCAGGTATCCGTGCGGCGATAGAGTGCTCCAAGCAAGGTATGAATACGGCTATGGTGTGTAAATCCTTATTGGGTAAAGCCCATACAGTTATGGCTGAGGGTGGCGCTGCTGCCGCCTTGGGAAATGTCGATCCCCGCGACCACTGGAAGATCCATTTCAGGGATACCATGCGCGGGGGTAAATTCCTCAATGTCTGGCGCATGGCCGAACTGCATGCCAAAAATGCTCCGGACAGGATCCGGGAGTTGGAAGAATGGGGTGCCGTATTCGATCGCACCGGCGATGGGCTGATCAACCAGCGGAATTTCGGAGGGCATCGTTACCCTAGACTTGCCCATACCGGCGACAGAACCGGTTTGGAGATCATCCGGACCCTGCAGGATCATGGTATCCACCAGGGTGTCGAGATCTATATGGAATGTACGGCTTTGGATGTGCTGAAAGACGGAGATAAAGTATCAGGGATCGTTTGTATGTGGCGGGAAACCGGCCGGTTTATCATCATCAAATCCAAAGCGGTGATATTTGCCACCGGAGGCGCCGGCAAAGCCTGGAAAGTTACCTCCAACTCCTGGGAATATACCGGCGACGGATATGCCATGGCCTATGAAGCCGGAGCGGAATTGATGGATATTGAATTTACCCAGTTCCATCCTACCGGGATGGTATGGCCACCGAGCGTAAGAGGTACCCTGGTTACCGAAGGCGTTAGGGGTGAGGGCGGAATATTGAAGAACAAGGAAGGCAAACGGTTTATGTTCGATAATATTCCGGAGCGTTTTGCGCCGGAAACCGCTGATTCGGAAGAGGAAGGTAACCGATGGCTGCAAGGCGATAAAAACGCCAGGAGACCACCGGAACTGTTGACCAGGGATGTAGTGGCCAGGGCCATCATGAAAGAGGTCAAAGAGGACCGGGGCTCGCCGCATGGCGGGGCATTCCTGGACATCGCCAGCCGAAGGAGCGCAGAGGATATCAAGAAAAAGCTGCCGTCCATGTATCACCAGTTCAAAGTATTGGCGGAATTAGATATCACCAAAGACCCGATGGAAGTCGGGCCTACCTTGCATTATTTCATGGGTGGGATCCGGGTGGATCCGGATTCTCAAATGTCAAACGTTCCGGGCTTATTTGCCTGCGGTGAATGTTCGGCAGGCATGCACGGGGCCAATCGGCTGGGCGGTAATTCCCTTTCTGATCTGTTGGTCTTTGGAGGGTTGGCCGGGCAGGGTGCCAGCGATTATGCCAGATCTTTAAGCGGAACGCCGCAGATCGATAACGCCCAGGTCGAGCGGATCATCCGGAATGCCACCGATATCCTGAACCGGGAGAACGGCGAAAATCCTTATTTGCTGCATGAAGCCCTCCAGGAAACCATGCAGATGAATGTCGGGATCGTGAGAACGGCAGAAGATCTCAACAAGGGTATTACCGATATCGAGAAGATCAAAGAAGATTATAAACAGGTGAAAGCCGCGGGCGCCAGCCAGTATAACCCCGGTTGGCATGAAGCCCTGGCGATGCGCAATTTGCTGATCACTGCCGAGGCGGTGGCCAGGGCAGGCTTGATGAGAGAAGAAAGCCGGGGAGCGCATACACGCATCGATTTTCCGGGAGAACGGGAAGAATGGGTCAAATGCAATATCGTGATCAAAAAAGGCCCTGATGGTAAGATGGAAGTCCGGAAGGTCGACAGATCGGAACCCGATCCGGAATTAAAACGCATTGCCGAATCTACTTTGGAAGATCTGGAAGCTGAGGTGGCCCGGGAAACGGCTTAATAAAACATCATTCAGTATTATGGCAAAACGAAATTTTAAACTCTACCGTGGTGATAATGATAAAGGCGAATTAGTTCCCTACCAGGCTGATGTCGATGAAGGCATGGTCGTTTTGGATGTTATCCATCGTATCCAGGCCGATAGCGCCAACGACCTGGCCGTTCGCTGGAATTGCAAGGCCGGCAAATGCGGGTCGTGCAGTGTGGAGATCAACGGCAAACCCAAGCTGGCCTGTATGACCCGGATGAATGAATACGGCGCCGATGAAACGATAACCGTCACCCCGCTGAAAACGTTCCCGGTCATGAAAGACCTGGTGCCTGATGTAAGCTGGAACTTCGAACAAAACAAACGGATCAAACCGCTTCAGCTCGACCCAAAGGATAAGGATGCCAAAGGCAATTATAAAATGAAGCAGGAAGATGTCGACAGAGTCCAGGAATACCGGAAATGCATCGAATGTTTCCTTTGCCAGAATGTATGCCATGTCCTGAGAGATCACGATCGCACCGATGCTTTTGTCGGCCCGCGCTTTATGATCCGGCTGGCAGGGCTGGAATTGCATCCGCTCGACAAAGCCGACCGTATCCCCCAGATCAAAAATGAATACGGATCGGGCTATTGTAATATCACTCGCTGCTGCACGGATGTTTGCCCGGAGCATATCCAAATTACCGATAATGGTATCATCCCCTTAAAAGAAAGGGTGGTCGACCGGTATTACGACCCC
The DNA here is from genome assembly GCA_028278085.1 of Chitinophagales bacterium. Taxonomy (GTDB): domain Bacteria; phylum Bacteroidota; class Bacteroidia; order Chitinophagales; family JANQFB01; genus JANQFB01. The sequence continues at coordinate 14,749 of JANQFB010000302.1, read as the reverse complement.
ATCGCCCGCTTATTCCGGAAGAAGAAGTAGGCTTTTCATCACTTGCTTGCCAATACCTGTTGACGTTTATGCCTATTTATGGATAAGCAAGCTACTTGCCGTTTATCGGCAGGTAATTTGGGAAATCTGAACAATCCACCATGATTTTACGTATTTTGTAGGATAAGTACAGGCATTATGGATCAATCGATAAGAATAAACAGGATAATTCAACAAATCGAGTCTCTTGATGACGATGCCAAGCTCAATTTGATGGAAAGGCTTATAAGCTTGCTTAAAAGAAAAAAACAAGTGACCTCAACACGCTTGACCGCATTAAACGGACTCGGTTCGGAAATCTGGAAAGGCGTTGACGTTGTAGAATATCTGCAGTCTGAGCGGCAATGGGACTAGTTGACAAACTGATAGACAACGTTGTCTTTCTCGACACCTCTCCATTAATCTATTACATTGAAGGCCATTCCGATTATCAAAAGGAACTAACCGATGTATTTCAGGCCAATGATCGAAATGAATTTAGATTTATTACAAGCACCCTAACGCTGTTAGAAGTATTGGTACATCCAATGAGAATGAAAAAGCAAGGTTTAGCCGGTCAATATGAGAAGATATTGACATCATCGGAAACTATTGAAATAGTCGAGTTAAACGCCCGGATCGCTAAAAGATCCGCTCAAATTAGGGCAGAACATCATTTGAAAACTCCAGATGCGATCCAGATGGCGACAGCTCTGGAAAATAATGCAGGAGTTTTTCTCACGAATGATAAAGACCTTACGAAAATAGGAGGGATCGAAGTAATTACTTTCAGCAAATAAATAGGACCCGAAACAAATTTATATAGGCTGTTGACGGCTTCTGGTTGATTAGTCCCATAAGAAGAACGTATTATCTCAAATTTTTTTCCCCGGAAGGATAATATTCGCCGGCTTTTGGGGTTATACAATGATAGATGAGGCAGCCTTCGTGTCGAGGATATATACCAGCCGGAATGATTATCGCCAGCGGTTTTGAGTCAATATTGATAATTTATTTGTAATTTAGGGAATAGTGCTGCCTAACGAACAGCGGGGAACAAAGCAAAAGACGAATTTAGTTTCAACATTCATGGTTTTTAGCATTCGGTTTAATAAAAAGACTTGTCTTTTTATGCTGATAGGGATACTTTTCTCTATGGGCACGGCGTATGCTACCCACAACCGTGCCGGTGAGATCACTTATGAGCAGTTATCCAACCTCAAATACCGGGTAACCATCACCACTTATACCAAAGAAAGCAGCGCCCAGGCCGATCGGGATAGTCTATCCCTGGATTGGGGGGATGGTACGTCTACCGTAATTCCCAGGAGCAACGGGCCTATTGGCGGTGGCGGCAACCATAAAGGAGAAAGCCTGGGCAACGATATCAAACTGAACCTGTATGTCGAAACACATACCTATCCCGGCCCGGGCAAATACATTATTTCCATGGAGGATCCCAACCGGAATGAAGGGATCTGCAATATTCCTAACTCCGTGAACACCACCTTTTACCTGGAATCGGAATTGAATATCCTGGATCCCCAATTTTTCGGATTCAATAATTCCCCCAAACTACTGCAACCACCGATCGATTTCGGGAATCAACACGAAGTGTTTATCCATAATCCCAATGCATTCGATGTGGATGGTGATAGCCTGGCCTATGAATTGGTGGAATGTATGGGGGAGAACGGTATTCCCTTGCCGGGATATGATTATCCCGACCAGATAGATCCCGGGCCAGACAACAACCTTACCCTGGATGAAATGACCGGTGAGCTGGTTTGGGATGCACCGCCAAAATGTTGTGAATTCAATATTTGCATCCTGATCAAAGAATATCGTAACGGCTTTCTCATCGGGAAGGTATTACGGGATATGCAGATCACGATCTTATGTGAAAACAATAACCCGCCGGTTATCCGCAATATCAACGATACCTGCGTATGGGCTGGCGATACCCTTGATTTTACCGTTGTGGCAACTGATGTCGATGCCGGACAAACGGTTACACTTACGGCCGAGGGAGGCCCTTTTGAATTAACCAACAGCCCGGCAACATTCGATGAAGAATCAGGTTTGAACGCCGTATCCTCGGATTTTACCTGGATCACCAATTGTGAGCATATTCAAAAGGCGGCTTATACTATCGTTTTCAAAGCGGAAGATGATTATGCGCCCGGAGGCGTACCCAAGCCGCTGGCCGACCTGGAAACCTGGCTCGTGGATGTCGTGGCGCCACCACCGGAAAACCTGACGGCCACCGCCCAGGGTAATGATATCACCCTGAATTGGCAGGATCCTTATCGTTGTTACGATGCCAGTGATTTTATGGGGTTTTCCGTTTGGCGAAGAGAAGGCTCCAATCCATTCATCCCCGATAGTTGTGAGATCGGGTTAAAAGGCCGGGGATATACCAAGATCGCCGATGGCTTGTTGGACTTTACCTATGTCGATACCAGTCTTCAGCGCGGAAGAACCTACTGTTACCGCATCCTGGCCCATTTTGGAGAGGTAACCAGTGAGGGTTTCCCTTTCAATACCACCGAAAGTGTTCCGTCGCATGAAGCCTGTGCCCAATTGAAAAGAGATGTTCCTATCATAACCAATGTAAGCGTGGAACGGACAGATACGGAAAACGGACTGATCTATGTAGCATGGTCGAATCCCTTACCGGACGTTGATAACCTGGATACCCTGCAAAATCCCGGCCCTTATATGTACAAGCTCTACCGGTCGGAAGGGTTTACGGGATCGAACTTTACGGAAATAGCCACCTTCACGGCTAACGCATTTGCCCATTTGAATGATACCACATTCCTGGATTCGCTGATCGATACCAAAAGCGGTCCTTTTTCCTATAAGGTAGAATTCTTTGTCGAAGGCGATGAACTGGTTGGAGAAACCACCGTGGCTTCCTCCGTATTCCTGAGTATCGGCGCAACGGATAACCAGCTCGACCTGACCTGGGAGGAGCATGTTCCCTGGCTGAATTATGAGTATGTGGTCTATCGCTTCGACAGCACGATCATGTTATTCGACTCCATCGCCACCGTAACCGAACCGGCGTATTCGGACAAAGGCCTGAAAAACGGCCGGCAATATTGTTATATCGTAGAATCGTTCGGTTCCTATTCTTCTCCCGGTCTGATCGATCCGATCCGGAACAAGTCGCAGATCAACTGTGGTATACCCATCGATACGATACCGCCTTGTCCGCCGCAATTGACCGTTACCAATCAATGCGGGTTGTTCGAAGATACCAACGAGAAAGTATATTGCGACGACCTTAAAATCGAGAATTACCTGACCTGGACCAACCCGAACACAAGCTGTGAGGGGGATGATGCCGTGAAATACAGGATCTATTACGCACCGACGATCTTCGACACCTATACCCTGATCGACTCCATACTCTCGCCGGACGATACCACCTTTACCCATGATAAGACGTCGGAGAATACCCTCTCGGGATGTTATAAGGTAACGGCTGTCGATTCTTTTAACAATGAAAGCGCGGCCCCTTCCGGTACCTGTATCGACAATTGCCCCTGTTACAAATTACCCAATGTCTTCACGCCTAACCTTGACGCCCAAAACGATTTCTTTATTCCTTATCCATACCGCTTCGTCGATCATATCGATATTAAGATTTACAATCGATGGGGAAGCCTCGTATGGGAAGAGAGTGATCCGGATATTAACTGGGACGGTACGGATCAAAAAACAGGGAAACCCTTAGCTGCAGGTGTATATTATTATGTCTGCGAAGTCTATGTACAGACCCTTAACGGCATACAGCCGATCCCGGAGCCGTTGAACGGCTTTGTCCATTTGATCATCTCGGGAGACTGATTGGCGTAAATGTTCACAGGTATCGTAGAAGCGCTCGGTGAAGTTGCCGGGATCATGCCGGAAGAGAAAAATCTCCGGTTAACCATTCGTTCCGCTATTTCAAAAGAACTATCCATCGATCAAAGCGTTGCTCATAACGGGGTTTGCCTGACGGTAGTATCCCAAAGCGGCAATGAGCATACAGTGGTAGCCGTAGCGGAAACGCTGGAAAAAACGAACCTGGATGCGCTCCGCCCGGGACAAGGGGTCAACCTGGAACGATCCATGACCATGGCTACCCGTATCGACGGTCATATGGTGCAGGGCCATGTCGATCAAACCATCGAATGCCTGGAAGTTGTCGATAAAAACGGAAGCTGGGAATTTTGGTTTGCCCTGGATGCCGGCCACCGGCACCTGATCGTAGAAAAGGGCTCTGTTTGTCTGAACGGTACCAGCCTGACGGTAGCGGCATTAAATGCCGACCGTTTTTCCGTGGCTATCATCCCCTATACTTACCAACATACCACTTTTCACCAGTTGAAGGCCGGCGACCTTGTGAATGTGGAATACGACATCATCGGGAAATACATTGCCCGGCATATGGAGGTGCTGGGTCAGCCTACCGGTTGAAGTGCCGGAAAGCCTAGCGGATCAGGTACATTTTGCCAAAGCCCTTGGTAAAGTATTGATCGGCTTCGGTAGCCCGGTGTTCCAGGGTGTTTTTATTAATATGGGTAACCACCCGGTAAAGGTAAACGCCGTTGGCTAAGCGGTCGCCGTACTGGTCGGTGCCATTCCAGGCATATTCCGTTACATTACGGCCAATATAGATCTCACCCAATTCCGAAAGCGGTATCTCCTTAACGATCTTACCGGAGATCGTCATGATCTGGATCTTGAAATAGTTCGGTAGTTCCGATCCGGTAAGGGTAAATACAAAATGCGTAGCCGTGGTAAAGGGGTTGGGATAGTTCATCACATGGGTAATGGTCGGCTTATTGATCACCTCAAAGGAGATCTTATAGTCGATCGCACCCGCAGGATTACCCGTTTTGTCCCTGCCTTGAACCAGCAGTTCATAAGTGCCATCTTCCGTTAAAATGGGGTTGAATTCGATCTCAGCGGTGTTATCCACTTTACCGCTTTTCTTATTGATCGTAGCCGGAATGAATCTCAGGGTCTGGTTATCATATTCGTAGGCGCGGAGATTACCATCCGGGTATTTCAGGAATACGCTCAACAGGGAATTGGTATCCAGCGCCAAAAATTCATTTTCGTCCTTTAATTTGATCTGGATCTCAGGCTTGGCCGAAACGATATCTCCATCCAGGATATGCCGTCCGTCAAAAGTAACATCGAGCAAGGGATTGATCTCATCAACATTGACATAGAACAGCAGCATACCCACATTATTGAAGTGGAACTGTTCGGGCTGATCCTTATTCGGGTTCACTTCGATGAATAAAGCATTCAACCCGCTGTATCCGTTGGTATTGATCGAGATCTGGGTATGCATGGAATCGAGCTTCCTCAGAGAGTCCTGCCTGGGGTAGGGTATGGAAATAATGTTGTTCTCGTGGTTGGTAACCTGGTAGCGGATCAGCAGGCTATCCATATCATAATGACTGACATTTTGCACGGCGACTTTAAAGGTCAGATCTTCACCGGCAGTGATCGTATCGTCATAAAAGGCAAATGTGGCATTAGGGTTGAGGGCAGCTTCCGGAACCGGGTCGTACAATACCCGCCAATAATTCAACTGGGCGCTCTTCCGCAGGCTGTCGTTGTTGGTGTTAAACTGCAATTGAATGAAAGGAAACAGGCTCGCATCGATGAAGTCGAGGGTTGTATCCAGGGCATTGGCTGAGATCTTATAAACGGCCTGGGTATCGCTAGTACCATAGGCGATCACTTCCAGGGAGACCGTATCCAGTGCAGCGGAAGCTAATTCAGGATGCTCTTGCCAGCTCCAATGGACCGAACCCCATTCGGCCGCCGGACCGATCAACGTGGAATTTATGGAACCCTGGTACCATTGGGTGGTAAAATTGGCTTTCAGGGTAACCACATGTTCCGCGGAATCACCGACCTTTTCAAAGCCACCCAAATAGCTTGGATCGTTCTTTTTCCCAAAATACAGGTAGGGATGAGTTTCCGGTAAATTAAAGGTATCGACCATGGTACATCCCAATGACTGAAAAGCCGCCAGCGTAGCCGTATCCCAATTCGGAAGATCCGGTTGTTTGAGATTGTAAGCCAGGACATAATGTCCATCCGGGATCAGGCTGATAAAATCCCTTGTGGCCTCCCGGGCACCATCGTTGGAGGTTTTAAACTCAAAGGCCGGTTTTTCAATACCCCAGCAATTATTATTGCCATATTGTCCGGGCGTTTCGCTGATCCAGGGTAAGCCGGTGATCGGATCGAAGACAGCAAATACAAAGCCTTTCTTCCGCAAACAGGATTCCCAATACATTTGGTTGCTGTTCAAATAATATCCTTTCAGGTCATAGTTATCATTTTCCAGGCCATAACCCAGGATACCATTGGTACATTCCACTACTTTCAGATCATCGAGGAAATTGAAGACCCGGTTAGAATCCAATTGAACGTTGCTATAGTTATCCTTTTGAAATTGATAAAAATGGGATTGGTTCCATCCGGGAGAACTGCCGTCGATATGAATAAAGGAAGAGGTATGCCATTCGAATTCAGGGTTGTCGTATTTCACCCGCCAATAATAAACCGTATTATTCTGCAGTGTTAAACCGGGTTGCCATTCCACCACACCTCCCGATTGGGGGATCTTAACGGATGCCAGGGGGTTGAGGAACAGTTCGGAGGTGTCCATCTCGAAGAGGTAATCATTCAGGCTGCCGAAAACATTGGCCGTGGAAGCTTTCAAAGCCAGGTCCTCATCGGAAGAAACGATGCTGAATTCATAAGGATAAATGGGCAAAATATCATCCGACAGGATGTTCATAAAAATACCATTGAGGATGTCATTGTTGAATTCGGAGGTTTCGTCGATCTCCGATAAGGCATCCACCCTGATTGAAAAGTTGTTCAGTCCGAAATCAGCTACAGGGTCGATCGGAAAAGTAAAGGTGAAGGTATCGATATAGTGGGTGGCTTTTACAGTCCTGTTGAGTACGGTGGATTGTCCGGAAGGTAAGGTTCGGGTAACTTCAATTTCAAAGGAATCGGCAATTGCCCGGCCAATATTGGTAACGATCACATTCAGGTCAAAAGAGTCCAGTTTAACGGTAATGGGCAGTGGATCGAAATATATTTTTGACCTTTCGATGGCATAATCCGGCTTGGCAAAATTATTGACCTTGAGGGCAGGATCGCCGTGCAAGGTCATTTGTTCGCTGGTGATCCGGTCGAAAGCGTTGGCATTATGATTCTTAAAATGCTCGATGGTTTTCTGCATGTTCGTACCCAGTGTTTCGCCATAATTTACCTGGCACATATTGTAATAGGTTTGCCAGGTGTATTTGTTCAGCGCCGAGGTCAATCCCAATGCAGTGGCAGATAAAAATCCGATGGCGCCTCTATCCTCTATCAACACGAATTTTTCACTGACGCCAAACACAAAAGGGTCATGGATGAGTCCGGAATAGCAACCATTGGATATAATTAATGGGTATTTTCCTTGGTTATTGTAGTTGGAAGGATGATCGAGGTTAAAGTCGAAAGAATTTGAAGTAGAGTGACCGAAAAAGGTCATTAGCGACAAACCATCGTTGATACGGGTCAGTACTTTTTCCGATTCTACCGGCTGAATGGGATCGCCGCTGGTCTTATACAGGGAAAATACTTTCCCGCCATGCAAAGTATCCATCCATAAGTGCTCGTATGAAGTCAGATAATTCCTGAACAGCTTTTGCTGGCTTTCATTGGCGCCGCCGCCAAAATGCATGGCATGTTTCTGCCAGATCATCTCTGAAATGCTGTCGGAAGGGTTAGCCTGTACATCTTCATATTCTTCTACCTTTTTGAGGTACAACCGGATATGGTCCGTTGTTGTGGCTGCCAGCCTTCCTGTCGGGATCTGTGGCACATAAGAATCATAGGGTGCTGTTAACTGGACATCCGAAGGCGGAGCCCCATAGGTTGGAACCAGGCAGGAGTTATAAAAGAAGCGGCCATCACGGGTGTCGTGGAAAGTATTTAAATGGCCATCTCCATATAATACATATGGCGTTCCTTTACCGATAATAAACAAGTTGGACGGCTTTTTGTCCCAGTTGTCCAGCGCAAAGAAGGCAAAGTTCTTGACCGATAAGGGATGCTTGGCAATGCCATAGCCGAACTGGTCGTACAACTGATCGATCAGGACGATAATAGCATCCTGGTCCGCTGTAGACCGGTATTGCCGGTAGTCTTCGACCCAACCACCGTCCAGCAGAGAGTGATGGGTAAGGATGATATAATGGCCTTGCTCATTGAGCTGGGTATAGTCAATGAAATCGACTTTTGTTAAGGTGGAGATCTCTTCCAGTATACTTCCATGCTGGTTGGTAATAAATATATGCCTGTCGGCAGCAGTAGTGGTCGGGCCTGGCAGCAGATATTTCAGCAAACTACCGCCCAGAATACCTTCCATCCGGATCTTATTGGTGAGGTCGTAAAGGATCGGTGTGGTTCCATTATCATTAAAGCCCGAGATCTCCAGGTATTTACTGCCGGAATTCGCCAGTTCGAATTCGAAGGTGGGTTGAAAGGTATTGTTCTCATCGGCGGCATTAAAAACCCTGGGGTACTTGATTTCGAGGTAATATAAGGCTTGTTTATCTGTTTTGGTCAATTGCGGCATAAATTCGAACAGGGTGGTGTTACCGAGGTTGATATTGGCGCCGCGCCTGAATTTAAAATGATTATAAGCGCTGAATGATGTATCGATCAGGTTAACACCGCCAAAATTCACGATCAGGTGATGGGGGTTGTTATTATAACCGACCTCACTCACGACTACCTCTGTGTTTTTACCGGAACCGTTAAAATAAAAAGGCGTGGGAATGTTCGTGGAATAGGGTTTGGTACCGTGGTATCCGTTGCTGATAAAGCCTTCACCCTTCTCGAAAGCGCTGGAATATAAGCTGCTGGTACCGATGGTATGGGGTTGCCCGGACTCATGGATCAAGCCGTTCGACCAATCCATATAAAACCGGTAAATACAATAGGATTCCGGTGTTTGGGCAGAGGTACTGTTAGCCGCCGCCGTAATTCTTTCATTATTCGTGGATGTATTCCAGGTCAGGTAGTAGGCTGCCGTATCGGTAAACAGGCTTAAAAACGGATTGGGCTGCCAACCGGCTTGACCATACAGGGCACGGTCGAAGGTTCCGTCATTCATCTTGCCGAAAAATTCGATGAAATCCCCGCTGCTGAAGGCGCTGTTGGTCGTTACGTAGATGGGACCCTGCTGCCCCATGTTATATAAGACATAATTGCTTCCCTGTATGGATGATACCGGCACACCAGCATCTACCAGTGTTTGGTGTGTGATCTTGTACACACCGTCTTCGTAGACTTTCAGCTTATAGTATTGTTGGCTGAAATTGATCCATTCATTGCCGTATTGCGCAAATAGACCGGTACAACTGAGAACGCTGAAGAATAGTAGTAGTTTCTTCATAGGTTATCTTCTTTTTTGGATGCCGGACCGCTTATTCACATCCAGTTTTAAAGAAATGACATGCGAATACAAGGCCTGTGATTGATTTCCCAGGTCTGTAAAGGCATAATCGATCGATATATTTTTGATCACCAATCCTATACCTGCATTAGGTTGAAAGGTAGTAATGGTCTTGTCTTCAAAATCATCGGTTGCCTTCTGGAAATTACCCAATCCACCTCTTACAAAGATAAAATTTGAATATCCAAATTCAAAACCGAAATGGGGATCGATACTGACCGGATCGGCGCTTAAGACGACATTTCGCCGGCCGTCAGTGCTGAGGTCGAGGTTAAGTTCGGGCAGGATGCTGAACTTGTTCTTGAATTCGTGCCGGTAGCTGGTGCCCAAAATCAATTTAGGGGTGGTTACTTCCAGGGAGTTCCCGGGTAGCTCATTACCGGTCAGTAATAAAACCTCCTTTTCGGAAGCGGTAAAATTAGTGGTCCAGGCATTGTAGGTACCGGTAATATCCCGGCCCATAGCGGCAAATGTCCAGTTTTTCAGGTCATACTGAATACCTGCATCCAGGCCGAAGCCCCAGGCGCTGCCAAAATGGCCTACTTTCCGGTGGATAACCTTGGCATTGCCACCGACCCGCAAACCTTTGACATCCAATTCCTGGGCGAAAGAGGTGATAAATGCATAATCGGCAGCGGAAAAGGTAGTGATATTCGAATAATTGATCGTACCGTCGGGTTCGATAAGCTGCAGTGTGTTCGGTATATCGTCGACGCCAAAGCGAATGATCGATAGCCCGAATACTCTTTTGTTATCTTTTAAAGGAATGGCAATAGCGCCATAATCGAATTTTGCAATGCCGGCAAAATATTCGGAATGCATGATCGTTACCTGGAAATCGTTGTCTTTGGTGTGCAGCAGGCCGGCGGGATTCCAGTAGCCGGCCGTAACGTCTTTCACAGAGGCAACCTGGGCACCCGACATACCAAATCCTCTGGCACCGGCGCCTAAAGCCAGGAATTCATTACTGTATTTTCGGATCTCTGCGGAAACTTGAAATACGAGCAGGCATAGCAGAGGAGTTACAAATAGGGACTTTGTAAACTTCATTTAGTTCAAGTGTTTTCGTAGTGCGTCAAAAAAAGATAAATACTGAACCGATAAGCGCTGCTCTAATTGGGTATTTATCCGGCTTAATTCCCGCCGTTCCTGTTCTGTAAACCGCACGGGATTTACCCTGGTGTATACTCTATTCAACGCAAAAATAAATTTTTCATTGTGTTTGTACGCTAATAAATAGCGACTTTGAATAAAACGTTCAAAAAAGGCTAAAAATTCCCAAGGGTCATATACGAAATTAAAGTGTTTTAGATACATTCGGAGCTTTTCGGGGTCGATTTTGCTCAAAGTGGCATAGAAGTTTTCGGGGATCTCCGGCATTTGCTTGACAATCAACCGGTCCAATAATAATTCCAGCAGTACATGAGCTAAAAAATAGGATCGTGTGGAAACAGACTTTATCCGGTTGTCATTCAGTACATCCTTGATATGTGTGGTATGGGTATGAAAAAAGTCTGAATTGTGAAAATACAGATCGCCGGATTCGTGCCTGGCAATGCCCTGGCAAAGCATATCCATATCCTTGTTATCCGGTAGTGTTTCACGGATCTTCCGGGCATTCAACCGCCATTTGGGATGGAATATCCTGGCCAGATCCGGCAGGATCAAACCGGTAACAAAATAGGGATCGGAATGATCCTGATCCACGAAATAATGGGATAGGAAATTCATGAGGAACAGCACGGCTTCATCATCAGGTTGTAATAAATTTAATAAAAAACAGCCGCCGGAAAAAGAACAATTAGTGAACGGTATCATTACGCGGTTGAACGGTCTGAACTAAAGAATACCGTTCGATCCCAGGAAAAAGAGCCCGGATCTTCATTGGACGACGGAATCGGTTGCAAATTTTCACGATAATTAGATGGCCTCCTGTCGAAATAATTATCTTTGCCAGTCGTGAATACCATAATTTCATGACGATTAACCAGGCATAATGACGGCAACGATGGGATTTATAGAAGAACTTACATGGCGCGGGATGATCCATGATGTCATTCCCGGTACGGAAGAAAAGCTGAAAACGACGAAAGTGGCCGGCTATATCGGCTTCGATCCATCTGCGGATTCCCTGCATATCGGCAGCTTGCTGCAACTGATCATCCTGGCACATTTCCAGCGGGCCGGGCATCACCCCATTGCACTGATCGGCGGTGCGACGGGCATGATCGGTGATCCCTCCGGGAAATCTGCCGAAAGGAACCTGTTGCCGGTCGAACAGATCGAACACAATATCCACGGGCTTCGCCGGCAACTGGAAAAATTCCTGGATTTCGACAAACGCGGTAATCCTGCACAGATCGTCAACAACTATGATTGGTACAAGGAAATGAATATGATGGATTTCCTGCGGGATGTCGGCAAGCATATTACCGTAAGCTATATGAATGCTAAAGATTCGGTCAAGAACAGGCTTGAATCAGGTATCTCGTTTACCGAATATTCCTATCAGCTTCTGCAGGGTTTTGATTTTTACTGGCTTCATCAGCATAAAGACTGCCGGATCCAAATGGGGGGCTCGGATCAATGGGGTAACATTACCACCGGGGTAGAGCTGATCCGCCGGAAAGCCGGGCAGGAAGCCTATGCCATCACCAGTCCCTTGATCACGAAGCCCGATGGCTCCAAATTCGGGAAAACGGAAGAAGGCAATGTTTGGCTCGACCCCGAAAAAACATCGCCCTATAAATTCTATCAATTCTGGATGAACTGTACGGATGAAGAGTCCGCGAATTATTTGAAGGTCTTTACGTTTATGGACCAGGAGACTATCGAAGACCTGGTTGGCCGGCATCGGCAAGCGCCGCATGAACGGATCCTGCAAAAAGCCCTGGCAGAAGATATTACGGTAAGGGTACATTCCCGGGAAGCTTATGAAACCGTCCTCAAAGCCACAGCCATCCTTTTTGGCAAAGCGATCAAAGAACAGTTGAGCAGTCTGACCGAGACCGAATTCCTGGAGATTTTCAAAGGCGTGCCTCAAATGGATCTTTCTCTCGATCAGCTAAAAAAGGGCATTAACCTGGTCGATTTCCTGTCCGAACAAACCGGGATCCTCTCCTCTAAAAGTGAGGCGCGCCGAAGCCTGAAAGAAGGGGGGATGAAGATCAATAAGGAAAAAGTAACGGATCCCGAGGCAAATGTCGGTACCGTTGATCTGCTGAATGACAAATACATCCTTGTCCAAAAGGGCAAAAAGCATTTCTTCGTCGTGAAGGTGGTATAAGGTCAGGCGATATACCTGGCATGCTATCATTAAATGATTAGCCAAATATTTCCTATTCCTCGGCATTGCGGGCTGACCAGTTTAATAATCGCCTTCCTTTGTTGCTGGCGACTTTTCAGAAAACAATCCAAATGCCAATAGAAAGCTGCCGGATACCAATTCTGCTTGCTCAGATATAACTGAATAACGATATTTGATCGGAGGAATATTTATATATCTCGCCGGCCTATATCAGGCATTCGTTTGAGATTGTTATAGAAATCTTGGAATTATAATTCGTGAAACAGGATTATAAAATATTATATTAGTATATTTTAATTTCATAATCTTAATCTTATGAGCGCTAAAAAATTGATTTTTGTTTTTGGGGGTGTTTTTTTCATTTTAAATGCTTTTGCCCAAGAGAATTTGGTGCCGAATCCGAGTTTTGAACAGTTTATTGTCTGTCCAAGCAATTATGACGAAGTTTCTAGTGCAGTGGGATGGGCCGCATATCGTGAATCGCCGGATTATTATAATAGCTGTGATACAGGCATGGTGTCCGTACCCAGCAACGGATTTGGATTTCAACACGCTGCAACAGGTCAAGCTTATTGTGGAATAATAAATTATGAGGCTGAATACAGAGAGGTTATAGGGTGCCAGCTTTTATCAACCTTGATAGTAGGAAAGACCTACGAGGTTTCTTTCAAAATTGCTCTGGGAAATCCACCCCCGAATGTAAATTGTGCAACTAATAATATTGGCGCAATTCTTTCGACAGTCCCTTACAATTATTCAAATCCAATTCCTATTAACAATTTTGCCCATGTTAAGACAGATACCATTATAACAGACACAATAAATTGGTCTAGCATCTCCGGAAAGTTTGTAGCTGATTCGGCTTATGAATATATGGCAATAGGCAATTTCTTTAACGATATTTCTACTGATACCATTCAAACTTTCTATTGGTTTGGAAACTGCAATAACTACTATTTCATTGACGACGTTTATTTAGGAGAGGATACATTAATTAATTCAGGTGATATCCACAGTTTAGACAGAGCAATTGTATTATATCCAAATCCGACTACTGATGGATTTGCTATTTCAAGCTTCAGCTATCCTATTTCTGTTGAATTATATTCTTCAAGAGGTCAATTAATTTCTAGTCAACTAATTAATAATCCCAATAACAGATTTGACCTACAAGGTAAGTCCGCAGGATTGTACTATGTAAAAATTATTCAAGGCAACCATCACATCATTAAAACCATATCAAAATTACCCTAAAAACTACCATTATGAAGGCAAGAATCACATGTGTATTGTTTTGTCTGTTTACCTTAACAACAAATGCTCAATGGCAAACATTTGGTAACATTGTCAATCCGGCTACCGACTTTTTAGGTGCTGTTAATAACCAGCCAATGATTATGCGTACCAACAACACCCAACGCCTCCTTATCAACAACGGCGGCACCGGCAACAATGCCGGTCAACTGGCTGTCGGGAACAACCTGCCTGCCGGTTTCAATCCGGCTTCCCGGATCCATTCGCACCAGGATGGTGGTCAAAACAGAATTCAATTTACCAGCAATACTACCGGGACCACAGGTACTGACGGTTTTCAAGTGGGTATAAACAACAACGGCCATGCAACCATCCTTCAACGGGAAAACAGGACCATTCGATTCTTCACCAATAGCACAGAACGTATGCGCATCTACAACGGCAGTTTCGCCCAACCCGGTATGGTACGCCTGGGCTTCGGCACAACAATCAATCCCAATGGTTTCGGGGCCGTTTTACAAACGCCGGAGTTGCTGGTCGTTGGTGCCACTGCTGTGGCCGGTGATGTTAATGTTGCTGAGTTCCGAAGTACACAATCCCGGTCCCGCAGCGTAGGGATCAATATC
>JANQFB010000254.1 GCA_028278085.1 Chitinophagales bacterium | reverse complement strand
TCCGGAAGGATCCGGTGATCATGCGGATGAGGATCATCATGGTAATGAACCGGCCCCCTGGTCTGTGATCCCATTTGCATTGTTATTGGTAATGATCGCTACCGGTCCGTTGTTTTACCCGCACTTCTGGCATAGGAATTATCCCGCCGTAGCCATTACTTTGGGGAGCCTTGTTGCCATATATTATTTATTCTTTTTGGGGGAAACCCATCAACCCTTGCATTCCCTGGCCGAATATATTTCCTTTATTTCCCTCTTAACCGCCCTCTTCGTGGCTTCCGGCGGTATCCTGATCAAGATCGATAAGGAAGGATCGCCGATGGTGAATGTGGTGATCTTGTTGATCGGGGCAGTTATGGCCAATATCATCGGAACTACAGGCGCCTCTATGTTGCTGATCCGTCCATTTATCCGGCTGAACCAGGAAAGGATCAAACCTTATCATGTCGTCTTTTTTATCTTTATTGTCAGCAATGTCGGCGGCTGTTTGACACCCATTGGCGATCCGCCTTTATTCCTTGGGTTCCTGAAAGGCGTTCCCTTTTTCTGGACCTTGACCCATGCTTTTTTACCCTGGTTATTCGGTATAGGACTGCTGGCCCTGATCTTTTATTTCGTCGATAGCCGGAATAAACCCAAAGACGCCGAACCGGTAGAGCGGACCGGAAAATTAGAGGTCAAAGGATTGAAAAACGTGGTATGGCTGGGTATCACCATCGGCGCTGTTTTTATCGATCCTGCCGTTGTAGACTGGGTACCAGCTCTTCATATCGACGGCATGCAATTCTCTTTTATCCGGGAGATCATCATGCTGACGACCGCCGCACTGGCCTTTAAGTTTTCAGATGAAGATTGCCTGAAAGGCAATGAATTCGATTTTGAACCTATTCGTGAGGTAGCCTATTTATTCGTGGGTATTTTCGCGACGATGATGCCGGCTTTGCAACTGATCAGCGGATTTGCCAACTCCCCGCAGGGCCAGGAGCTGGTCGGTATACATTCCCTCTACTGGGCCACCGGATCGCTTTCCGGCGTATTGGACAATGCCCCGACTTACCTGAATTTCCTGGCTGCCGGTATGGGTAAATTCGGGCTGGATGTGGGTGCGAAGGAAAATGTCCTCACTTTTGTGGCGGATTATCCGACGGAATTGCTGGCCATCTCCGTTTCCGCCGTATTTTTCGGCGCCATGACCTATATCGGGAATGCCCCGAATTTTATGGTTAAATCCATTGCCGAACAAGTGGGTATCGAAATGCCTTCCTTCGTGGGTTATGTGATCCGTTATTCCATTCCGGCCCTGGTTCCCGTATTGATCCTGACCTGGCTGGTATTCTTTTATTTGATGTAGCCTCGCGCAGGAAACCGTCCCACGGGTGCAGCGCATAGCC
>JANQFB010000244.1 GCA_028278085.1 Chitinophagales bacterium | reverse complement strand
GTTGGCCGTATCCAGGCTGTGCATGCCCGGACTAAAAATATCTGCGATCTGCCCTTCATTGATAAAAACGGCCTGCTGCCCTTCCCGGACCGTTAGTTTCGCGCCATTCTTAATTTCATTATTGTATCGTTCAAACCGGTAAACCAAAGTATTATTCGAATCATCCGTCCATTCGATGATGTCAATAAATTCGCCTTTTATCTTATCAAATAAACCCATATTGAAGATTTAATCCGTCAAAAAAATAACATATTGTGTCAAAATTGACGCGATATTAACATAAAATCACGTCAAGTTTAACACAATATTAACACAATGGCTTAAAACTGCACCCATACCGGTCAATACCGGCAGGGATCATTCAAGCCTCTGTTTTTAAAGATATTAAATTTTTGGCTAGCGTGCAGCTTCAAGATTAAATTGTCAGGTGATTACCCACATAGAGCCTTGCGGGATAGATGGCCGGTATTCTATTGCCTGTTCGACTGCTTGACCTTCTGAATATCGATGGATTCGGACAGTTTTTTCATTTGCTTTTGATCCAGGCTGCCTTTAATACTCATGACGACAAAGGATTCTTCCGCCGTAATCACCATAAGTAATTCGTTGATCGTTTTCCGGTTCTCCCTGATCTTAAACCTGACCTCATCACATCCGTCTTTGATGATCATCAGGTCTTCATAACCGGAGGCGGGGATACTTTGTTTCAATTCTTTCAGGTAGGCATTGCGCCTGGCGGGTTTGTGGTCTTCACCATCATAGATCATAAACCTGATCTGTTTGACCTGCGACAGCAGATCGTGGAAATCGGCTTCCTCTTTATCGACGAAGAAACCGACCAGGGAAGCCGGGATCGAAAAGGTGATAAATCCATCCGTT
Source organism: Chitinophagales bacterium (assembly GCA_028278085.1). Lineage (GTDB taxonomy): Bacteria > Bacteroidota > Bacteroidia > Chitinophagales > JANQFB01 > JANQFB01. Next base: position 16,248 of record JANQFB010000244.1, on the reverse strand, counting down.
TCGGCATATTTGTGGTAAAAATCGCCAAAAGACCTATCTGCCTTGGCAAACACCTGGGTGGTCAACAAAGGGGTGATCATCAGCAGGATTACGAAAGTTTTAATGGTTTTCATGAAGTTTCGATTTTTAGTGGTCATTAATAGATATGGTTGCTTAGGTATTTATTCATCTGGCAGCAAAGCTTTTCATTGCTTATCCAGGCTATCGACTTTTTCCAGGTGTTCCAATCCCTGGATATTCATCGAATTGGATAGTTTGGAGATCGTTTCCAGGTCGATATCCCCATGCAGGCTGATCAGCACTGCTTCTTCTCCACCGCCGATCACCATCACAAATTCCGAGATCTTCTGGCCTTCCTCGCGGATCAGGAACTTGATCTCCTCGTCTCCGTCTTTCACGATCATGAGGTCTTTATACAGGGATTTGGGCAAAGCGGCCAGCACTTCCTCGTAAAATGACCGGTTTTGCTTAGTCCCTACCGGCTCATCTGCGGTAAGGATACGAATGCTTTTCAACTGGCTGGTAATTTCTTTGAACTCTTTATCTTCAGACTCGTTAGCGATCTTGGCAAAGAGGTTGAACATATATTCCGTGATCAGTACTGAGGTATAGCCATCCTGGCCGGAATATTTATTAAAGATCTCTTCGATGGACGATCGCTGGGCGATGCTGAACAGCGGAAGCAGGGCAATGACGTAAACAAACAGTATCTTTTTCATGTCTTAATGTTTTTCAGTAACAAGATTTTGAGCTTGTCCGAACCTGGACAAATGGTTTAGGGGTTGTGTGCCTTTGTTCAATTTATCGGCTATGAGTTGAAGCGCCTTCTGTGTTTCCTGGTAGGCCACCACAGGATCCTGGTAAGTATCCCGGGCTGCCAGGGCAGGATTTTTGCGGCTACCCATTTCATAATTAAATATGCTGATCATCAAAGCTATACTGGCGGCAACAGCGGTACTGACGGAAATATACCATCGCCAGGAATGTTGCCGCACCCCATGGCTGACATACCGGCTCAATTCCTCCCGGGACACGGGAGCCTTTTCCTGTTGGGCGGCAACCAGGGGTTGGAAGAATGACCGGTATTCCCTCCATGCTGCAGGAAGATCATCACGGCTGAAATATTCTTTCAGGGCCTCCTCTTCGGCCAGGGTGGTCTGGCCTTCGAAATACCGTTCCAAATAAGTCTTAATCATGTGAGAGTCCATAAGCATAGGTTTTGTTCAGTTGTTCCCGGATCTTTTTCCTGGCCCGGGAAAGGTTCACCCGGATAACATTTTCATTCAAACCCATCACGGCTTTGATCTCTTCCATGGAATAGCCTTCGATATCGCGCATATGCATGATGAGCTTTTGTTGTTCGGGCAATTGGTCCATCAGGCGGCTAATCGTATCCAGGCCATCCGCAGCCTCTGCCCGGCCATGAGGATTATCCGGTGTGATGGCTATATCTTTCGCTTCCAGGGGAATCGTTTTCCGGCTATGTGATCTAAGTTGATCCAAACAATGATTTTTGGTAACGGTCATCGCAAATGCTTCCAGGCTTTGATATTGCCCTAATTGCCCCTTTCGCGTCCATAATTTCATATACACATCCTGGATCACATCTTCGGCTTCCACCGATAAGCCCATAATCCTTTTGGCCAAACGGTATAGTTTGTCTTTCATAGGAATAACCTCAGCTATAAATTGTTCCAGGGTCATTTTAATAGGTAAGACGAACCAGGCACAAAAACATTACAATTCCAGTCAAGTTTTTACGATTAAACCTGTTAATGGTGGTAAAAAATAATGCCTGTGTTAATGGGATTTTGTTTAATTAAACCTGTATATTTGCAGTGCTAAAAGAGAAATGCCCTTTAATTGCTTACCCTTGAAAGTAAGGATAAATTGGTTTTCCCTCTATTAGAATTAGATCCACTATTTGGTAATTTTCATTTTATTAATTTTAGTTAACATGAATCTTTTTGTTGCAAACCTTAATTACAATATCCAGGAAGAAGAACTGATGGATGTTTTCACCCAGTATGGTCAAGTTAAGTCTCTAAAAATCATCAAAGACCGTATGTCGGGAAGAAGTAAAGGATACGGATTTGTAGAAATGGAGAACACTGACGAAGCCCAAAAGGCAATCGATGAACTCAATGGCAGGGAAATCCATGAAAGGAGCATTATCGTTAAAGAAGCAAGACCTCCTCAAAATAATTAATATTTCGTTTGTTTAAATAATTGCCGGGATAATACAAGAATAGTTATGATGTGGATCATAACTGTTTTTTATCCTTTGTTATTTATTTACAGGTCTTTAAAAATCCGGTTCCAACTGCTCAGCAAGGTGGCCGGATATTCCGCTGGCGCATTTCCCGTTTGCCGGGTGATCGCGTGAGGGATTTACATGCTACAATAAACAGGAAATTATGGCTATCCTATTATTTATCGTTATCCATTGGTTTTTATCATTGTTCTGCCAAACTTTTTTTCACCATCGGTATGCAGCTCATGCCATGTTCACCATGAACAGGTTTTGGGAAAAGGTCTTTTACTGGCTTTCGATGCTATTCCAGGGTTCGTCGTACCTGAGCCCTTATGCTTATGGTGTGCTTCATAGATTGCACCATGCCTATGCGGATACCGACAAGGATCCCCATTCACCGAAATATCACCCGAACCTGTTTAAGATGATGTGGGAAACCAAAACTTATTATGCCAATATATTTTTTGGCCGTGTCGAGATCGAAGATAAATACACCCGCAATTTACCCAACTGGGTATCTTTCGACAAAATCGCCGATTCCTGGGGCGTCAGGATCTTTTGGGTAGCACTCTACACCGCTTTTTACGTTTATTTTGCAACCGCATGGTGGCAATACCTGTTCCTGCCGCTGCATTTTGTGATGGGACCAACGCAGGGCGCCGTGATCAATTATTTCGCCCATAAGATCGGCAGGATCCGGTTCAAGGTCAACGACACTTCCCGGAATTTGATGCCGGTCGATATCTTTATGCTTGGCGAAGGATACCACAATAATCACCACAAATTTCCCGGTGATCCTAATTTCGGTAAGAAATGGTACGAATTCGACCCGATCTATCCGATCATTTTGTTGTTCCACTTCCTGCATATTATCCGGCTAACACCGGCAAAGGCCTAGCATTATTCGCCTGCACGGATCCTGCCAGGGCTTTCCTGATTCCTGCCTCCCCAGACCCTGAAATTTATAGCATACAATCCCCTGTGAAATCCGCTATTTTTGTCCAATGATCGCCCCATTACGGGAATCTATTCAGCGATAGATCTATGAAAAAATATCAACTCGCCATCATCATCGTCCTGGGCGTTGCAGGCCTTATCTTTGGCGGTATTTTCTATGTGCTGAATTATTTCATGAACCAACCGCTCTATCAACCCGGGGATCTGGCCGGAAAAACGATCCGGGTGGCGGAACAGAAAGGCGAAGCGGATTATTGGGTTATGGAAGACAATATCCGCCTGTATCATGCGGAACAAGGTAGGGGCAGAAAAATACTGATGATCCACGGCGGCCCGGGAATACCATTTTCCGGCCCCTGGAAATGCCTGGACAGCCTGGATTATACCTTCAGCTATTACGATCAGCGGGGCTCGGGAAAATCGACCAGGCCCTTCGATGTATTCGATTCTGCCAGTTATTATACCAATATGTCGTTGTTGGAAACCACCCTAGGGATCGGCGCCCAACTCAAAGACATTGAAAGGATCCGGATGCTATGGCAACAGGAAAAAATCACCCTGATCGGACACTCGTTCGGAGGATTTTTGGCGGCCATGTATGCGGCAGAATTCCCGGAAAAGGTGGAGGCGATGGTGCTCGTTGCCCCGGCAGATGTACTGGTATTTCCGCCTGAAGACGGTGGTTTGTTCGAATTGGTTAAAAGCCGGTTAAGCGGCGATATGCTGGATGAATACAATGATTATTTGAACAGCTACCTGGATTTCGGGAATATTTTTGAGCATTCGGAAAAGCAATTGGCGAACCTGCACCGCGACTTCTATCGATACTATTCGGCAGCCGCATCCGACCGATCCTTTGCTATTCCTGAACTTCCGGAGCCTTCGGCAGTCGGCGGCTGGATGGTATTCGGCTTGTATTTCAGCCTGGGCAAAACCCATGATTACTCCGAATCGCTGCGCCGGGTCTGGGCGCCGGTTTTAGTGATCCATGGGAAAAACGACCTCCAGTCGGAAGCATCGAGTAAACAATATGCGGAGTTGATGCCCAACAGCCGGTTCAAGGTGATCGAAAACGCAGGTCATTTTTCATTCGAGGAGCAGGGCGATCGCTTTCAGCAATTGGTAGATAGATTCCTGAAGGCTCATCTTTAACGGCATCCACCAATCGGCAGATAAGGGGCCCACCGGATACCGCTTTACAATATCCTGTCCGCTTTACCGTTAATGCACTGCAGGAAAGAACAATTAAGCAACGAATTCCTTTTTAACAGTTAAACTTTCGAATGATGAGGATCATTTGCTTAACCCTGTTATGCTTGTCTGTCTCCTGTACAGAGCTCCCTGACAAAAATGTTGCTGCCTTCAACCCGGATCAGCCATCCAACCATACCACCGCTGATCTCTTTGACCGGATCGTTTGCGATGGCTTCGATTTCCCCGTTGGCAATAAAAACGGAAAAGGAAGTTACCGGTCAAAAACCGATCACCAAAAATATAACTCCTGGTATATTGCCGCGAAAACCGGGGAATCTTATGAGCTCGGTTTACATACGGGAGAAGATTGGAACGGGAACGGCGGGGGTAATACCGACCTGGGGCAACCGGTATATGCGATCGGGAAGGGAAAAGTACTAACCGCTGCCGATCACAAGGCTCCATGGGGAAACATTGTGGCGATACAACATCTTTTCCTGGATAACGGCAGGCTGCAATCTGTTATCAGCCTTTATGCCCATTTGGAAAAAATACTGGTTGCTGCTGGTGATGAGGTCAGCCGCCGCCAGCAGATCGGAACGATCGGCACCGGTAATGGGGCTTACCTGGCTCACCTTCACCTGGAGATCCGTAAAAGCTCCATCATGGATCTTCCCTATGATTATTGGCCGTCTTCCCATGGCAAAGACCGGCAATGGATCTTGCAACATTACCACGAACCGAGTGATTTTATTGCCAGGCGAAGGGAACTGCTGGTTCCGGCGCAGGAAGGTAACCTCTTGCTGGTCACCAAAAACCGTTATACCATGGATCACTATCAACAGGGCCGGCTAACATCTTCCTACGAGATCGCTCTAAGCCAGAACCCGGTCGGCCACAAACAACAGCAAGGGGATAATCGATTACCGGAAGGTAGCTACCGGATCATCCAAAAAAGCAGGGGACCGTTTTCGGGCGCTTATGCCAGCTATTTCGGGGTAGCCTGGATGCGGATCAATTATCCCAATCCATGGGATGCGCACGATGGTTATCGCAAAGGGCTGATCAGCAAAGTGGAACGGGATGGGATCCTTAATGCCCATCGATCGGGGAAGGAACCCAACAAACATACGAAACTGGGAGGTGGCATCGGCATCCACGGCTGGGCAGGCAAATGGACAACCGACCGGCACCTGACCTGGGGCTGTATCAGCATGCACAATAATGACCTGGACACTCTTTATGACCAATTGCCGTTATCCACGCCGATCATCATCCTGCCTTAGCGGGAGCGGGGGCCAAAATTTTTCCGATCCCGGGAAAAAAACTATCTTAATCGGGCAAGCACTTGGTATTCCACCCACAATCCTGACCCATGCCGATCACTTTTGTCCATCCTGCAGCAATTTTACCCCTCAAAAATGTGCGTTGGATATCCGCGACAGGCTTGATCATCGGGAGTATCGTTCCGGATTTCGAGTATTTTCTCCGGCTCCGGCAAAAAAGTTATTACAGCCATACCCTGGAAGGGATGTTCTGGTTTGATCTGCCGCTAGCCATACTCTTTGCCATCATCTTCCACCGGATCATCAAAAAACCTTTGCTCGACCGGCTACCGGCATACTTGCAATCACGTTTCGGGCATTATGGTCAACTGGATTGGTGGTCGTATGCCACAAAACATACCGGGGTTATTGTGTTATCGATGATCATAGGCATCGGCAGTCATTTATTGTGGGACAGTTTTACCCACCGCAACGGATATTTCGTATTGTTGCTGGGATTACGGGAAAAACTTGTGATCGGTCCGTTTTGGATCAAATATTTTGGCGCTATCCAGGCAATTACTACACTCCTGGGGGCAGTGGCCTTAGGACGTTGGATACACCGGCAGAAAATCAGGCCATTCCAACCCCGGGCCAAAAAACCGTATAAGCTTTTGTTCTGGTCATCGCTGATCATCTTTTCCGGGATCGTGGTGGTTATCAGGCTGAAGACGGGCGTTCGCTCCCACCATTACGACCATATGATCGTTTCCTTTATCGGGGCGCTGTTATTGAGCCTGATAGTGGTTTGTGCCGGCTTAAACGTATACCACCGGTGGATTCGAACAGCCCGGGATCCTTAACGGCCCTTCCCCCTCAATCCCGGAAATTCCGGCATTATCGGCTAAAAAGTAGTATCTTTTTAGGGAATTAATGATAACTAAAACTATGATTATGGTCCGAATGATCGTCTGTATGATTTTATTCACGTTAACTGCCCCTATACTCTATGCACAGAACAACAGTTTTCACAAAGAGATCGATGATGTGATCAGCAACCTGGAAGCTTGCCGGGATCTGTCGGATAAATTTATGAAGCAAGCGAAAAAAACGGCAGATGCCAAAACCCCGGATGAGGCCCAGGGGCATGTCCGGAAGGCAAAAAACGATGCCGAAAAAATGGTTAACAAAGCGGAAGCTGCCCGAAAAGGCGCTAAGAAAGCGCATAAGGAAGCTGAAGCCGCCGGTTGTCAGCATGCCATGGAAAGCCTGGGAAAACTGATCGATCAGGCCAAAACCGTAGAGAAACATGCCAAACAGACCGAATCACACATCTCTAATGCCTTTAAGGAGGAGAAAGTAAAGAAAATGGGCAACCAGGCCAAAAAAGGCAAAGATGAAGCCAAAGCCGTCAAACAAACCGCCAAGGAAACTAAATCCACCGCCGAATTAGCCAAATCCCAGTGCCCGGGGGGGTAATAATTCTTTATACCTGAAATTATAACATAAACTAAGGTGTTTCAAACAAAAAACATCAGCAAATTGATTTGTGGTTTAGGATAGTTGATTTTTGATGTTTGATTTTTTACCTTGAAGTTGAAAATCAAAATAATGGATGCAAATGAATTGGAAGAAAGATTGATCAAATTTGCTATTCTAATGATTGAAATAGTAGAATTACTTCCATATACCAAAGCCGGTAATCATTTGGGTGGACAATTAGTTCGATCCGGTACTTCCCACGGTTTACATTATGGGGAAGTCAAAGCAGCAGAGTCTAAAAGAGATTTTACTCATAAACTGAAAGTCGTATTAAAAGAGATCAGAGAAACTCATAACTGCCTGAAAGTTATTGCGGGGGCAAAATTGTTGAAAGAAAGCCCTATTTTGGAAAACGCACTAACCGAATGTAATGAATTGATTTCAATATTTGTAAAAAGTGTTAAAACAGCTGAAGCCAATAAATAGTTAATTCTTAGACCAGAAATATTAAAGCCTTCCAAACTGTAACAATCAAAAACTAAAAATCACACATCACACATCATAAATAATTAACGAACAAGTTTTAGCTCTAGAAAAAAGTAGCGGCTTTAATTCCTAAATTACCTGCTATCCCGGTAAAATTGCAGCAATTCATCCACGTATTTCCGGTGATTTGCCAGGCGTGGAACTTTATGCTGGCCGCCAAGCTTTCCTTTGGAGCGCAGCCAATTATAAAAGGTACCGGCAGGTAAGGCATGGATCTTCGGCAATTCCAGCGCCATGTTTTTATACCGTTTGGCTTCATAGTCGGAATTGATCGATTGCAGGTGTTTATCCAGGGCCAGGGTAAAGGCTGCGAGATCTTCCGGGGCCTTTTCAAATTCGACCAACCATTCATGCCCACCTTTCTGCTGACCGGAAAAATAGATCGGGGCCGCCGAATACTCTTTCACGCTCGCACCCGTTTTCCGGCAAGCATGGGCGATGGACTGATCGGCATTCTCGACGATCACCTCCTCCCCAAAGGCATTGATAAAATGTCGCGTCCGGCCGGTTACCTGGATCCGGTAGGGGTATTTGGACGTGAAATGGATCGTATCACCGATCAGGTATCGCCATAAGCCGGCATTGGTGGAGATCACCAGGGCATAGTTCTTGTGCAATTCGACATCTTCCAGTTGTACCGTGGCCGGATGCTCTTTACCCAATTCTTCCAGCGGCATAAATTCGTAAAAAATACCATGATCCAGCATTAACAACAATTCGTCGGATGACGGAAGGTCCTGGAAGGCAAAAAATCCTTCGGAGGCGTTATAGGTTTCGACGTAATTCATATGGGTCGAAGAGATCAGGCTGCGGAATTGTTCGCGGTATGGGGTGAAGCTGACACCACCGTGGATGTACAATTCCAGGGAAGGCCAGATCTCACTGATATCCGATTTACCGGTGAGCTCGAAAAGTTTTTTGAATAAAACGAGGGTCCAGGTCGGCACGCCCGCAATTTGGGTGATCTTTTTGGATAAGGTGGTTCGGGCCATCTTGTCGATCTTTTCCTCCCATTCATCCATCAGAGCGATCGACAGCGATGGTGTATTGATCCAATGGGCCAGGCGGGGCATATTGGTCATCATTACGGCGGAAATATCTCCATACTTTGACCCTTTGCTCCCGTCCAGGCGGTTGACCTGGCTGGATCCTCCCATGATCAGTCCTTTGCCGGTAAACAACCGGGTTCCGGGATGATTATGACAATACATCGTCATGACATCCGTACCCCCTTTGAAATGTCCGTCACGAAGTGCAACACTGCTCACCGGAATGAATTTACTCTTATCGGAGGTGGTACCGGATGATTTGGCAAACCAACGGATCGGATCCGGCCACAGCAACTGTTGTTCCCCCTGCATTAACCGTTGTATCCAGGGCTTGAACCCATCATAGTCCTGTACGGGAACCCTGTTTTTATACGCCTCCAATGAGCCTATGCCAGTATAATCATATTGCCTGCCCCAGGCGGTGTTTTTGGCTTGCCTGATCAGCCGGAAAAAAAGCGCTTCCTGGACTTCATGAGGGTGCTCGGTAAAATGACGGATCTGCCTGAACCGCCGGTTAAGATAGCGGGATACAACAACATTAAACAGGCTGTTCATGGAAATGGTGGGGATGTAAGAGTTTAGGTGACAGGTTTGCGCCTCAATTCAAAATTCTTGCCGAGATAAACTTTGCGGACCTGTTCATCTGCAGCCAGTTCCTCTGCCGTACCGGATTTCAGGATCTTCCCTTCGAAAAGCAAATAAGCCCGATCGGTGATGGATAAAGTTTCCTGTACATTATGGTCGGTTATCAGAATGCCGATATCCTTATATTTCAATTTGCTGACAATGGTTTGTATGTCTTCGACGGCGATAGGATCGATCCCGGCAAAGGGTTCGTCCAGCAAGATAAACTTTGGATTTACCGACAAGGCCCGGGCTATTTCGGTCCGTCGCCGCTCACCGCCGGAAACAATGTCACCCCGGTTTTTCCGGACATGTTTAAGGCCGAACTCTTCCAACAGGGTCTCGAGCTTTTGTTCCCTCTCGGTTTTTGACAGATCGGTCATTTCCAGGATCGCCATAATGTTATCTTCGACACTCAACTTCCTGAAGATGGAAGCTTCCTGGGGTAAATAGCCGATCCCTTTTTTGGCCCGTTTATACATCGGTTCGTTCGTAATGTCTTCATCTTCCAAAAAGATCCGTCCGCCCTCCGGTTTGATCAGCCCGACGATCATATAAAAGGAGGTCGTTTTTCCGGCCCCGTTGGGCCCTAATAAACCCACGATCTCACCCTGGTTGACATTAATGCTTACATCATTGACAACAGCCCTTTTCCGATAGCGTTTGACCAGGTTTTCTGCCTTTAGAATCATTATTATTCCCCGGATTTGAAGATATAACGAACACCAACCTCATAACTGCCGCCGTTGTCCTTGCGAAAAAATTCATTTTTATAATAATCGTAGGATAGGGTAAATTGCCACTGATCCAGCAATGCCAGTCCGAAGAATAAGTTATAACTGGCAATCCCGCCCAAGGATGCACCGACCGTTACTGTTTCATAAAACCTGACCAATAAGGCCAGGTCGAGGAATCCCGCCAGATCATTATAGCGGTATAAAAAAGATGGCAGCAGGGTTAAACCTTCTTGCAAGTCGATCTCATATCCACCGGTAAAATAAAAGGTTCTCGGCACCCGGGTATTCCCTACCCCAAAACTAAATTCCGGTTGGTTAAAATAATTGGTCGATACTCCTAAAAATAGCTGGTTGCGGTGGTACCACAATCCAGCGCCGAAGCCTCCCGAGGTTCCGGATTCGTTGATCACCACCGGTCCCTGCGAGGTATCGATCTGCCAGGCCTCGATCAATTCGGAAGCGCCGATATTTAAGGTTTTATGGATCAGGGTAAAACCGGCGCCAATTTGCAGGATATCTTCATCGGTCAGATAAAGGTGATAGGCATAAGACAGATTCCCGTAATAGTCGGTTAGAAAATCGCGGTGATCGATCATGAAATAGCTGCCGGCGCCGCTGCTCAGGCTGTCGAAGAAAAGATTGGCCTGCGCCAGCCCGGTGGAATAGCCGCCATGGGAAAGCTTGGGATATTGAAGCCGGCCATTCAAACCGACCTTCGACACACCATCGGCGCCCGCATGAGCAGGGTTCATGACCATTTGATTGTACATATATTGGCTGAAATAAGGACCCTGGGCAGATGTGGAAAAAACAGAACCGGCCAGTAACAGGATGAACAGGTAGCGCATGCGATTATGTTTAATTGGGTTGAATATCTTTGACCTTCATTTGGATCGTTACCTGATCATTCCATTCGTTTTCGTCAAGGGTATAGCACAGATCGAAATAATTTTTCCGGACCAGCGGTTCATACAAATGACCCATGCCAAAGCCAATACCGTTGATGATATAGGATCCATTCTGGCGGACGGCCAACTTCAGGTGATCCTCTTTAACGATCTTCGAATATCCCGAATCTTTGACGGACCGGGTTACAAAAACCGGCTTCATATTACCGGGGCCGAAGGGCGCCATTTGTTTGATGATATTGTAGAATTTCTTTCCGATATCTTTCAGTGCTAATTCTGCGTCGATCCTGATCTCAGGAACCAGGGCGCTGTCTTCGATACGGCTGGCGACAACCGTTTCAAATTGGGCAGAAAATGCTTCCAACTGCCCCGGAAGGAGGGTTAATCCTGCGGCATATGTATGCCCGCCGAATTGATCGATATGCTCCCGGCAGGCGGACAAGGCTTCATAAATATCGAAGCCCGGTACCGATCTGGCGGATCCGGCCAACTTACCGTTTGACTCTGTAAAAACGATGGTGGGCCGGTGATATTGTTCGATCAACCGGGAGGCGACGATCCCGATCACCCCTTTGTGCCAATGCGATTGATAAACAACCGTACTTTTCCGCTGTTCCAGCTCGGGATCCCGGTTTAGCATATCCAAAGCCTCTTCCGTAATGCTGGAATCCATTTGCTTCCGTTCATCATTATTATGATGCAGCAGTGTGGCGTGGTTGGCGGCAGTAGCCTGATCCGGGCTGATCAACAACGAAACCGCATTTTTGCCATGGGTCATCCTTCCCGCTGCGTTGATCCTGGGGCCCAGGACAAACACTACATCGCCTATGGTCAGTCTTTTTTTCAGATCTGCCACATCGATTAGCGCCTGTATCCCCGGACGTGGATCGGTATTTATTTTTTGAAGGCCATAAAAGGCCATGACCCTGTTTTCACCGGTAATCGGGACGATATCCGAGGCAATACTGATCACTACCAGGTCGAGCAAATCTTCCACCTGTTCGAAGGGAAGGTTTTGATGCTGTGCATATGCTTCCGCTAATTTAAATCCGATCCCGCAACCGCTTAATTCCGGGTAAGGGTAGCTGCAGTCCGTCCGTTGCGGGTCGAGGATGGCATGGGCTTTGGGCAGTTCCGAACCCGGGCGATGGTGGTCGCAAATGATAAAATCGATACCCAGGCTGTTGGCATAATCGACCTGTTCGATAGCTTTGATCCCGCAATCCAGGGCTATGATCAGGCTGCAATCCTTTTGCTTAGCGTAATCGATGCCTTCGATCGAAATACCATAGCCTTCCTTATAACGATCCGGGATATAAAAATCGATCGGATCATGGATCTTGCGGAAAAAGTTGTACATCAACGATACTGCAGTGGTTCCGTCGACATCGTAATCGCCGAAAAAGAGGATCTTTTCCCGGTTATCGATGGCCTTTCGGATCCTGATCACGGCCTTTTCCATATCCTTCATCAAAAACGGGTCATGGAGATGATCCAGGGAAGGCCGGAAATAAGCTTTGGCTTCATCATAAGAGCGGATGCCCCTGTTTACCAAAAGCTTGCACAAGATGGGGTGGATATTTAAGGCCTCTTGTAATTCCCGGACTTCGCTTTCATCTGCCGACAAGACCTTCCATCTTTTTTGCATGGTCTCCATCATTTTCATTCGTACAAGGGTTAAAAATTATAGATCAGTGGTTGAGCAGGAAAATATCCTTCAATTTGGAGGATCACTGACTCGATATTATTATTTTCATTTAAGACCCTGTTCTTTAAATTCAATAAATTGAAATTCAGGTCCTCCGTCGTATAAGCTCCGCAGTCATCGCCGTTGTTGTGATGGGTCATCAACAGATAGACATCTCCGGGATCTGTCTGGGGAACCGTCCCTGACCAGATCAAACGAAAACAATGAGTGGCGCACCCACCGGTATAGCCGACAGTGATCAGGAGATTATCCCAGCTCATGGTCGCATGCTGGATATCAAATACATGACCCGGATTGGCCGGATAATCTTCGATGGAAAATTCACCGCAATTAACGTTACCGGCATTAGGATCGATAGGATCCTGGTTTTTCCGGCAACTTGCAGAAAACAAAAAGCCAATGCTAATAATTGCCACGATCACCCAACGCATCATCAGTTCTTTTATCGTTCTAAATTAAAGAAAAATATCGAGTTCGGGCGGCCTGCCTTTTCCCGGGAAAACAAACTTCATTTGGGGGATAACATTACGGATCATCAGATAAAGGTTAAAAAAAGTTAAAAAAAAGTTCGCTTTTAGCGAACTTTTTTTTAACTTTGTGTTTATTCATGAGAATAATTGCCAAAAGAACCTTGCGTAATTTTTGGGAAAAACATGCTGATGCAGAAGTTACCTTGAGGATCTGGTATAAAGAAACCGAGAAAGCAAAATGGAAAAACCTGAATGAATTAAAATCGAAGCATAAGAGTGTAGACTATGTAGGGAACGACAGGTATGTCTTCAATATCAAGGGGAACCATTACAGGTTAATTGCAAAAATTGACTTTACATTCCAGCTTATTTTCATTCGCTTTGTCGGCACGCATGCTGATTATGACAAAATCGATGCCTCAAGGATCTAGCATCAATTATTTAAACTTAACAAACGTGGAATAAAGCCATGAAAAAAAGAGCGCTATTGATAGGAATAGACCATTACTGTGATCAACTGCATTTTTGTGGTGAAAATGATGCCATGGCACTTGCCGAAGTGTTAAATCAACCTGAATCCGCTAAACCGAACAAGGGCCAACATTCAAATTTTATTTGCGAAGTGTTAGCTTCGAATGATTCAACCATAACTAAAGAGCAATTACATGCAGCCATTCGGAAGCTATTTGCCAAAGAATCGGAGGTAGCCTTATTATATTTCTCCGGCCATGGGTATCACAAAGGCCAGGAAACATACCTTGCAGCCAGTGGTCAACATGAAGGCGTTTCTGTATCAACGATTGTTGAAATGGCAAATACCTCCGGGGCCAAGGAAGTTGTTATACTCCTCGATGCCTGCCACTGCGATAATTTGGATAATATATCATTAGCCAGAGAAGGTATTTCTATCCTTTGTGCCGCAAAGGAAACGCATGGGCATCATGAGGGCAAAAGTCAATTTTCCGAATCAGTAGTAGCGGCCCTGGTAGGTGGCGCTGCCGATATTTTAGGGCATGTGACTGCTTCAAGTATTTATCAGTACCTTCAGCTCAACACAGAATTACGTCCTGATTTTAAAACAAGCGCCATAAGATTTTATCCCTTGATCCAGCAAAAACCAACCATGCCTTATAAATACAAAACTTCTACCGAACAGCTCAACGATATGCAAATGTTTTGGAAAGTGAAGCATTCAAGAACTCCTACAGGTTCGATCAAACCGATAACTAAGGAATCGGAATACGATCAGGCGCTCAACCGGATCGATGAATTATGGGGCGCCCAAAAAGGAACGCCGGAGGGTGATGAGTTCGAAGTATGGATCACTTTAATAGAGGCTTATGAAGCTAAACACTACCCTATTAAGGCTCCGGATCCGATAAAAGCTTTAACCTATTATATGGAGCAAAAACAGTTAAAGCGGTCGGATATGAGCCCATATTTCGGCAGTAAAAGCCTGGTTTCCGATGTATTGAACGGCAAAAAGAACCTGACCTTAAAAATGATCAAGGCGCTCCATAACGGGTTAGGCATACCTTATGAAATGCTGATTACCTGATCGTTATCGGTAGAAGCCGGTTGCAATCAACCACCCATTCAAATTTATCCACCAAAAGAGAGCCCCCCTAATTGGCTTTATTCTTCATTGCCGGGATACGGTCCGGTAGGTTATGGGTTTTAATCTCTCCCGGAGCTATTCACACATCTTTACAGCCTAAAAAAATCAACCGGTACGGATCAAGATCCATACCGGTTGTCAATACTCGGAGATAGTTATGTAACTATCGTTCCTATCTGATTAAAGAAATACTTCCGTGACTGGTGTTCGCTTTAGCGTCTTTATTTTCTCCGGTGAAGGTCCATACATATGTGCCGATCGGTTGTTTCTTGCCCCGGTAGGTCCCATCCCAGCCCTGCCGGATAGCCTCCAGCGTGTTGGCATAAAATACTACCTCCCCCCATCTGTTGTAGATCCGCAACTCAGGGTTCTCAAAACCCTCCGCCCGGATCGTGAACTGCTCATTCTTCCCATCGCCATTAGGGCTGAAGGCCAACGGCGCTCTCAAGTGGCTTCTTGGGTTAACCTCTACTTCCACACTGTCGATATACTCACAACCCGCTGCATTCATCACATGTACATAATACATCGTCGTCTGTGCCGGGCTCGCCACAGGACGCTCCTTATTCGGATCATCCAGGCCCGTAAAAGGTACCCATGTTAAACTCGCATAATTGCTGATCTCCGCTGGGATCTCAACACTCTCACCCTCCAAGATACTCTGGTTCTCTCCCGCATCGATATCTGGGATCGCTATCACCTCTACTTCCTTCTCCGCTGTCGTCACGCACCCATCATCATTCGTGCCCGTAACCTCGTAATGAAATACTCCCGGCACCGGCGGCACCATACTAACCACCTGCTGTGTATCCTCAGGATTCGTATTCCACTGGTAGCTCAATCCCTGATCTCCTGCTGCCGTCAGATCCAACTGCTCCTGGTAACAGATCGTATCCCGCGCCGCTATGAACAACACAGGGCTGTCTATCACCGTCACCGTTACCTGCGCCGTTTCGCTGCAATCATTATACCGGCCCGTCAGCACATACACATGATCTCCTGCACTCGTCGGGCTCGCCGTCGTGATCGGGCCCTGCGTCGTACTCAAGCCTGCTGCAGGACTCCACGTAATATCACTGATCGTAACAAACTGTGCACTTACACTGCCCGTCAGCTCTACACTCTCGCCTGCACAGATCCTCACCGATGGCGTATCGATCGATACATCTATCGTACTCAACGCTGCCACCAAGACCGTATCCTTGCCCGTGCAACTGGTGACATTATCCGTAACCGTCACGATATAACTCACACTCGTCTTTGAGCTGGCCACTGGGTTCGATATAGTCGGATCACTCAACGGTGAGCTCGGGAACCAGTTGTAGCTGTAATTACCGCCCGTTGGGCTGGCCTGCAACTGGATATCATCCCCACAGAAGCTGATCGTATCGCCGGGCGTGATGCTCACCGGCACACTGTTAACCGTCACCTCCAAA
>JANQFB010000083.1 GCA_028278085.1 Chitinophagales bacterium | reverse complement strand
CCGAAGACCTGGATGCTCAGAACAAAGCCAACCGCGACCTGACCGAATACTACAAGAAGCGCATTGCACTACTACAGGATCGGGATTGCTTTACCACCGTCGAGCAGCAGCAGATCGCCGATATCAACGCCGAGATCGTTTCCAAAGAAAGAGATTACGTAACCATGGATACCAAGATCCGGAAATTGGCCAACACCGCCCAACAG
The DNA here is from genome assembly GCA_028278085.1 of Chitinophagales bacterium. Classification (GTDB taxonomy): domain Bacteria; phylum Bacteroidota; class Bacteroidia; order Chitinophagales; family JANQFB01; genus JANQFB01. The sequence continues at coordinate 4,888 of JANQFB010000083.1, read as the reverse complement.
ATCCGGGATCCCTTCTCAACCGTAAATGAGCTCCGGTCCGGCTGGATCTACCTCGGCCAGTTGCACGATAACGGTTGGGGCACCAGCAATACCATCGATATGGGCGATAGTATTCCGACCACCAAAAAAAACTATACCATCGTCAAGCCCAAGGTGAAACTGCATACCGACAACCCCAAAGGCATTCTCTTCAACCACGAAAAATATGTCAGGATCCTGGAAGAAGGCACCACCGTCAAACTGCTGTATACCGCCAATATCGGCAATAACAAATTTTGGGCCGAAGTCGAAGTGGTCGATTAATCCCTCACCCGACCTCGCATGAAACGGTTCAAAACCGCGGTTCCATACGTCCTGTCCCTGGGGTTGGCCCTTTTATTGGGCGAAGCCTACCTGCGGATATTCTGGTACGAAGAATTCCGCTTATGGGATAATGAGATCAATACCGCCTATGAATTCAACGACCGTTTAGGATGGTTCCCGAAAAAGAATATCCGCATGAACCAGCAAGGCAACCAAAACTATACCGTCGTGCACAACAGCAGGGGTTTCCGCGATCATCCCCACCAGGCCAAGTCAAAAAAAAGGATGCTTTTCCTGGGCGATTCCTTTGTTTACGGATATGATGTGGCCCAAAACGAGCGATTTACCGACCTGCTGGCCAAAGCCCTTCCGGAATGGGAAGTGCTGAACCTGGGCGTCAGTGGCTATGGAACCGTCCAGCAATTGTTGCTCATCCGCGATTATTTCGATGTCTACCGGCCCGATGTGGTCTTCCATTTATTCCAATATGACAATGATCCCGCCAACAATGCTTCCAACATAGAGTACGGCGATTATTACCGGCCGTATTATGTGTTGGAACAGGGCTGGCTGAACCTCAAAGGCGTTCCCGTACCCAAAGGGATCCGCTATTACCAGCGCGAGTATCCCGTCCTGTTCCGGATATATATGGTGCGGGCGCTGTTCAAAGCATACATGCAGCTCAAACATCCCGAGATCCGGGTGGAACCTCCTCCCACCAATGAATTACTGCTGGCCACTAAAAAATTTGTAGAAGAAAAAGGCGCCCGCTACCTGCTGGGCTTTACCCAATATGGCCCCAACGGCAACGAGTTGGCCTTTTGCCACAAGCATCAGATCGATTGCGTAGAACTATCCTCCGATCTACGCTACCCCGATTTCGGCCAACACTGGACCCCCGCCGGCCACCGCGAAGTCTTTAAGAAACTTTTTCATTTTTTGAGGGAAATCGGTATAGATGGGAAATCATCTGATTAATGATATTGTAAGTTCAAAGAACAATAAATGGAATCCGTTCAATATAAAGTATTTTATTCTAAGACTCCTCACCGTTTTTGCAAATAATAATATTAAATTTCTGTATTCAGGTATTTTTCTTATCTTTGATACAATTAGGCTTAGTGCTCTTAAGATTACCACCCTAAGGGTCTAGTACTGCCTGTAGTGGCAGAATCATTATAATAATTTATTTCGATCGATACTTCTTGCCAGTTGAAGTATTTCTTAGGGGATCAACGAAATAAAAAGGTTATAATGATAGAATTTGTTCCCATCTCCCTGATTATTCCCACCATCTCAGGCCTAGTTTTAGCTGTTGGTTTTGTAATTTACCGCCACAGGAAGATCAATCTTTTCAAAAAAGCGCTGGACAACCCAAATGTCGATAGCATATCCGGCCTAGGCATCGAGGTGCATAAAAAAGCTAAGAAAAAACCGAATGAATAATGAGCTCTATGCTTAGTAGCGTTCCACAGGTAGTACATCTTGTACATCAAATTGGAATGGAAATTGGTCAGCAATCATATATAATAATAAAAATTAAACTTTCCACAGTAATACCATTCTTCTGAATTGACATATATCTGAAAAGAAGTTTGAGTCAACAGATAAGATTGGAACTAGCTTCTACTATCCAATATCATCCAAAGGCAACAGCTAAACGAAACCTCCCTCCACTCTCAAAACTCACCTGTCTGCCGAAAGGCAGCAACTCAAATCTCAATCCCTGGGGCGCAGCCCGGAAGTGTAAAACCCCGAAGCAGTCCGCCGGATGGCGGACGCTACGGGGTTTTTCTACTTCTGGGCGGAGAGACAGGGATTCGAACCCTGGGTCCCGGTAACCGGGACACCTGATTTCGAGTCAGGCCCGTTCGACCACTCCGGCATCTCTCCCGATACTCGTATGAATTTACTGTAATTTTTTGATAATGATCTCTACCCGGTGGTTTCGTCGTTGCGCTTCAAGCGGACATTTCTCACAATTATTGCATTTATACATCTTCTCATCGGTAGCATAGCCTCGAGGTTGTATACGCCCGCCGGCAATACCCCTGGAGATCATCCGGTGCTTCCGTTGTTTGGCTTGCTCCAGCGAAAGCCGCTTTTCCAGCTCCGGATCTTCTTTACAATCCAGATGCACAGCGATCTCGATCACCATGCCCGGGTACTTCTCCATGATCTTGGCCAGGGAATCCAGCCTGGGTTTTTCGTGCTTATCCCGGTCTTTCACCCGGTTGTCCGACAGGATCATTCGACGTCCGACCTTGAAATATTGGTCTTTCAGAGAAAAATATTCGACATTTTTGTAAGCGCCGGTCAGCTTGAGTTTATCACCACCGGCCTCGGCTGCCATAAAGCAAGCCAGGAACACTGAACTAATGATCAATCGCTTCTTCATACATAGGATATTTTACATTGCCGCAAATAATGGGCAAAATTATCTATTATTTCCGAAGGGGAACAGCCCCAAACCTTCTTTGACACCAGTGTTACAAATTTCATTCCAAATGCTTCCCCTCACACCAGCCCCTGTTTCCGGGGTCAAAACGGGATGACTTGTTGCGGATAGGCCAATCGAAATCCTTTTTGCCGGATGAGCTTTTGCGCATCACTGTCCGGCCTCAGGGCAGGGTTCGTATGGTTCAGATGAATGAAGTGGATCCTGGAACGTTCTTCGCCGGGCATTCCGTTGAATTTATCCATACTTTCTACGATAAAAGGATGGGGTATCTCGCTCATATTACGGCCGGGTATTTCACCATCCTGGTAAAAAGTCCCGTCCAGCAAGGCTATATCGACGGCCCGGATGATCCCGGTAATATCCCTTCCCCATTTTCCCCATTTATCGATATCGGGGATGAAAACAGCGCTCCGTTCCGGTCCCTGGATCCTAAAGCCTGCGGTTTCCGTAAATTCATCCCGGTGCGGAACGGTGAACGGTGTTACCGTCAACCGCTCGTTGAGCCGGAGGGGCGAATCGGCCTGCATGGCTTGAAGTTCGATGTTTTGAAGCGCTGCCAACTGGCTCCAGGGGCCGTTGTCCTTTAAAAACGCCATCATCCTGGGTAAAGCATAAACCTTAATGCCCCTGGCTCCCATCGCTTCCCGGCCGAGGTGCATGAGTCCGGTGTAGTGGCCCATATGGCCATGTGTCAGAAAGATCCCTTCAGGCAGGGCCTTGTTATCCCACACCGTATATTGTTGCGCCAGGTACAACTGATCCGGGAAGTCAGGAGTGGCATCAAAAAACCAGAATTTTTCGGATACCGGATCGATCAGGGCCAGGGAGCTGACCATTTGCCTGCTGCTGGCGGCTGTCCATAGCCCTTCACAACAGGATTTCCGGCAACCGGCCTGCGGGTAACCGGCATCCTGGGCAATACCCAGCACGACCAAAAAAGGGCTGCGCGGCAAAGTTTGAGGATCCGGGTCATCGGTCACGGCGGCAATAATTTGCGGACCTGTGAAGGCCTCAACCGACAAGCCGGATAGTAGCCGGACATCCGGCTGTCCCAAGCCTACCGGCATGGTAGCGAGGCAGCCGATCAGTGCTAACAGGAGTTTGCCAAAGGTATCCATGGTTCGGATAAGATGCACTAAAAATACAAATTGCATGGGATAATGGAGGCTTTACCGGTTGTCAATTCCCGGCGAAAATCCCTTCAATCTCCTGTCAATTACGTAAATTTGACGCTCAAGCTAGCTATGATCATGAAAAAATTATTTGGAATACTGCTGTGTTATACCCTTGGAGCGATGGTTGCTCCGCTTTTGGCTCAGGCGCCGGGTTCGGAAAAAACCCTGAACAAGGACGCTGAAATGATCACCAAGATCTTTGAAGAAGCCTTGTCCAATGGCAAAAGTTATGAATACCTCGATTATTTGTGCAACCGGATCGGCGGCCGTTTGAGCGGTTCTCCCGAGGCTGCCAGGGCGGTGGAATGGGGCAAGCAACTGATGGAAAGCCTGGAGTTCGACCAGGTAAGCCTGCAGGAATGTATGGTCCCGCATTGGGTCAGGGGTGATGCCGAAAAAGCCATGATCATCCGTGAATCGGGATCTACCGAAGTACCAATTTGCGCCTTGGGCGGCTCCATCGGCACCGGCGCAGAGGGCCTGAAAGCCGGCGTGGTCGAAGTCCATCAATTTGAAGAACTGGCAAAGCTGGGAGCAGATAAGCTACAAGGAAAGATCGTTTTTTATAACCGCCCCATGGATCCCAAACATTACCTCACCTTTCATGCCTATGGCGGCTGTGTCGATCAGCGGTGGGAAGGGGCCATGCAAGCGGCAAAATACGGTGCCACCGGCGTGGTGGTCCGGTCGATGAACCTGCGGCTGGATGATTATCCGCATACCGGCAGTATGGGCTATGATGATTCCGTCAAAAAGATCCCTGCGGTAGCCATCAGCACCAATGGAGCAGAACTGTTGAGCAAGCGTTTAAAGGAAGATCCGGGGTTGAACTTCTATTTCCGGACTACCTGTGAAACCTTACCCGATGAAAAATCTTACAATGTGGTGGGAGAGATCCGGGGTACCGAATTCCCGGATGAGATCATCCTGGTAGGGGGCCACTTGGATG
>JANQFB010000210.1 GCA_028278085.1 Chitinophagales bacterium | reverse complement strand
AAGGGAGGATCGGGGCGTTCGATTATAATAAGATCACCGGGATTAACGGCGCCACCGGCAAGAACGATGCCCATGATCCCGGATTTACGGATCAGGTTTCCGGACTCATCCTTATCCAGAACAGCCTCCATCAACCCGGATTGTATGCCATTCAATTGGTGGCAGGGATTTCGAAGGCCCGTAACTTTGATGATTGCATCCGGACCGATCAACAGTTTTGTACCTAAAGGGAGGCCAAGCAGGTCGATGCCACGGGTGGTGATATTCTCCCCCATCTCCCCGGGCTGTAAGCGGAAACCGGATCTTTTCAACTCCTCGTGTAATTCGGCATGGATCAGGTGTACCTGTCGAAGATTCGGTTGATCGGGGTCAACAGCTACTCTCGACCGGTGTTTGACGGTTTTACCCATATGGGCATCTCCCTCCACCCCTAAGCCTTTGACCAGGGTAATTTGTGGCCGGTTGATCTTTTGCATGGTATGGGCCGGACTAGAGCTCACAGCAAGCACCCGTCCTTCATTGTCACCATCAATGCCTTTCAATGCACTCATGACCGAATACTTTTCCAACCCATTCGGAAAATCATAACCATTCAACCCGGGCGGGGCAGATTTATTGTATCCGGGAAAGAATTATTTTTCTGCTGACCCGGTCAGGCCGGTAAGGATGCCTTGAACAAAGGGTTTCATACCGGGGGGACCCGATGCCCAATCTTTCATGTGAACGGTTGTCGATTGGCTGTGGTCAAAAATATACCGGATAATCCCGAGCCTGTCTTCCAGGTCCAGGCCGGCGCCCATGATCACGATATCGATGGATTGCTGCTCGAATGTTTTTTTAACATCTTCCAGTGAAGTGCCGCTAAAGAAATTCACATGCGGTAGCCCCTCCATAGGCAGCATTTCATCCAGAACAATTTGCTTACGGCCAAGCAAGAGGCAATTCTTTTTTGTCATATTGAATAAGTTTCGGTTTTATAAACTAGTCATGGGAATGCCTTTTACAGCCGCCTTTTAACCGGAAGATCTTACCTCTTCCAACAAAGCCAGCCTTTGCTCCTCCGGCATCCCAAAAGCGGGTACCGGCCACTCCTTCGACTGAAAAAAGCATTAGATCAGACCATGCATCCTTAAAATTACGCAAGCTTGCACGGATCCCATATACCCAGCGACTGCATTTACAGGAAAAAGATCCGTTTAAGTGCTTCCCAGGTACCGGTTTGTTAATTCTGACTTAAATTTGACGTATAATTAACATAAAATTGACACAATATTGACGCAATTTTGCATTTACATCCATCATTCAATTTTATTGATAGAGATGTTATATATTTACCGCAATTCAGCAGTCGTCCATAGCATTCCTGTTATACGGCTCAGCAGATAGATACAAAAGAGGAATACGATATTATAATCAAGCACATTTCATTCCAAACGTACAGGAAGTAAAACAAAAAGATCACATGACAAACAGAGAACAATTCATCGTGAAAGTCGATAGCGAGATCAAACAGGCAGGCAACCAAAGACTCCAACAATCCACCTTGCATAATGTCATACTGGTTCTAAATATCCTTGCCGGGGCAACAACCACCTATCTTGCCGCGACCGGCTTTGATAACAAATCTTTACTTGCCTTTTTGGCAGCCTTCACAACACTGGCAGGGACATCCGAGAAAACGTTTTCCTTTGGCAGGAAAGCAAGTGGCTTTCGTAAAGCTAAAACCGAGTTTGAAAAGCTTAGAAACGATCTGATGAGATTAAAGGATGACCAGATACCTGATTCCTATGTCGATCGACTCAATGAGATCAAGGATCTTAAAGTTCAGTTGACCAGCAAAAATTAACCGGTTATAGCTGCTTTAACTACTAAGCATACATAACCTAAAGAAAATGAAAAAGCTGTCAGATAACTGTTCAGCTATTTTTACCGGAAAGTTTCCAGCCCAACCACCCCATGGGGATATAGGCCACAACAAGATCCAATACATTAAACCACATCGGGGAAGGCAACTGCATCACCATGGATATACCTCCCAGCAGGAAAAAACCACCGATCAACAAAGCCAGCTTCATCTGATGTCCGGCGGCAATAAGACTTGCCACCAAAGCCCCGACAAGTGTACCCAGGGCATGCGCCAAAAATGGGAAAATAAAATGTTTGGCCCCAAACAAATGCATATTCGCTTTAAGGCTCTCCATATCACTGGGGTCGACCCCTTGGGGCGGAGGTATGATCTCTCCACTGACCATAACAATGCCCATATTGACTGCTCCTCCGACAAGAAGTCCGGCAATAACTGCTAAAACGTTTTTAAGGATAGGGTGCATAATTTTGATTTTTTTATCAGGAAATATTGTACCAAAGGATCAACTTCAGGTTCATCCGGTTAGTATCATAACAACAAGGTATTAATTTATTATTATATGCCGGTGCCGTTTCGGCTATAATTTTTATCCAGGGGATGTATCGGCTACCCGTTTTGCCAAAAGCTAATCCTAACGAAAAACTTTCAATAGCGTTTGAAATAATATCTTCAGATCATAACCGATACCGGTTCGATCGATATAGGTAAGGTTCATCGCCAGCTTTTTGGGCATGATCTCATCGATATAATATTTCACGGGATCTTTTTGCCCGGCCAGCAGCTCGCTTTCGTCGGCAAATTCGATAGAAGCAATATCCGTTATCCCGGGTTTGACGCTAAGAACTTTTTGCTGGCGTTCAGTATACAAAGCCACATATTCCGGCA
>JANQFB010000200.1 GCA_028278085.1 Chitinophagales bacterium | reverse complement strand
AGGGTTTGGCCTGGATCGACAAAGGATTAGCCATTAAGGATTATTGGTGGAGCCGTTGGGTGAAAGCCGACCTTCTGGCCCTCAACGGTAATTATAAAGAAGCCATTGCCAATGCCGAAAAGGCCATCACCATGGGCAAAGAACACTACAAAGCCCAGGAAAAAGAATTCAAATACGAAAAAAGGCTCAACGAAGATATCGAAGGGTGGAAAGCGAAGATGTGATTGGGATAGGGTAACTCCTTCGCCCTTGAAAAGCCATTTACAAATGATGAAGGATGAATGAAGAAGGTTGAATGTTGAAGTTTTTTACAGAAAACCTTCAACATTCCTCATTCTGAATTCTGCATTCTGCATTCATCATTTGTGCTTCGTATTAATGGGTTGGAATCGAAACAGTCTCTTCAAGATTCAAAAAAGAACCTCGCTTCCCCAAACGCCGGTTTCAGATCATCTAACCAGATAGCTTTTGGGTTATAGGCCGCAAAAAACGGGATACCTACCCAATCAGGGTTCCGTGCCTGGAGGAATTGCAGCACAAACACTTTTTCGCCATTGATCGTTTGTACACCCATGATAGATACCTTTCCCGGGCCGGCCGACATGCTTGGCCCTTTCACCGTTCTGGATAAACCGCTCATGGAACGCCAGGCATCCCGGTAGATGCGCGAGGCACGTTCGAGGGTAACGGCAAAATAGGTTTGGGCGCCGGTATCACGGGGCAGGAACATATAATAAGGAATACAATCCAGGGCTGTCTGCTTTTGCCACATGTCCGACCAGGTTTCAGACCGGTCGTTGATATGACGGATGATCGGCGATTGAGTATAGATAACCGCGCCAACGGATAATAATCGCTCGATAGCACGCTTTACGGCCCTTGTTTTCAGTTCGGCTGGGTGGGAAAAATGGGCCATAATAGCCAGCTTTTTGCCGGATTGTTTGATCCGTTTGAAAAGATCGAGTACCCCGGCGGCATCCGGATCGGTCAAAAACCGGTAAGGCCAGAAACTGAGCGCCTTGGTACCGATACGAATGGTTCGCAGCGCTGGCCCGTCGGCTGCGATCAGCGGTTCTATATAGGCCTGGAGCCGCTTCAAATGCATCACCATGGGATCTCCGCCGGTGAATAAAATATCCGTAATTTCCGGATGATGCCGGATATATTCGATCACAGTGTCTATCCCGGAACCCGCTATCTTCCATTCCTGCTGACCGGTAAATTGCGGCCAACGGAAGCAATAGGTACAATAAGCATGGCAGGTTTGACCGTGCGTCGGAAAAAACAACAGGGTCTGCGGGTATTTGTGCTGAAGACCTTCCAGGCTTTGGCCATGCAAAACCGGTTTATTGTCGGTCATCTGCCCGGCAGGATGCGGATTTAATTGCGAACGGATATGGGCTACCATCCGGTCGATGCTTGCCGCGGGAGCCTCCTGATCGACTAAATTTGACAATTTATCGAACAACTCGGGCGGTAGCATATCTCTTTGGGGAAAGATAAGGTTGAATATGGGATCGTTATGGTAGTTGTCCCAACGGATCAATTCATTGATCACATAATTGTTCACTTTGAAGGGCAAAACTTTGCTGACGATGGAGATTTCCCTTCTTTCCTCTTCCGTAATGTTCAGATCCCCGATAATCCGGTCGATATGATTGAAGCCCTGGTAGCGGGAACGTTTCTTAGTGGTGATTGCGATTGACATAATTGATGAAGCACTGCTCCCTGGTTTTACACCGCTGTGGCATGTCCAGGTTATATTTTTTTAACTTACTTTTAGTCTCGAATTTCCGGTAATATTACGAACTAATGTCGACAACCCTCAACCCGACCCGATTATAAGCTGCATATGAATCTGTTTAGGGCGATCCTCACCGGGCGGCTTTACCTTGTTTGCCTGTCTTCACTGATCCTGTTTTCAGGATATGGTGCAATGGCCCTCGATACTACCTATGTCAAAAAATATAAGAGTGATTTCACGCTACGACTGGGATTCAAGCAAGAAGAGCTGGGTCTGATCTTCAACCCGGAAAGGGGCTTTAACTTTGACGGGCTCCGCTATTATCCGAATATCGGACAACAAGCCGGGGTCGGTATAGCGATCAAAAATATCGGCGCCAATATATTTTTTAATCTTCCCGGAACGGTTGATGATGAGCAATTTTACGGCCAGACCAAGTATACCGATATCAGCTTCAATATTACCACCCGCTATTTGTTGCTCAACCCTTTCTTTAAACGGTTCAAAGGATTTTACCTGGACGAAACCGGAACCTATTACCCGGGATGGAATACGGACAGCGCCATGCTTTCGCGGCCCGACCTTTCTTATACCACCGCCGGAATGTATACCTATGTAGTCATCGGGGGTGATCAGTTTTCCATCAAATCAGCGCTGGTGCAGACCCAGAAGCAATTTAAGAGCGCAGGCGCATTTTTTATCAAGTTTACGGCCGCCTATGACAAGATCAGCAGCGACTCCTCCCTGGTGCCCCGCAGCATCCGACCTACCTATGGCACCAGCCAATTCTTCAGCCGGGCCGAAGTGGTTAAAGGAGGCATGGGCCTGGGGTTCGGCTATAATTTTATCATAGGTCACATTTATATGATGCCCTCTGCCATTTTTTCACCTTTGCTCCAGGTCAAACGGTTCCACAATGAGGCTTTGCCGCGGTACAGCATGCGCTTTGCGATGGTGAGCGATTATAAGCTTGCCCTGGGCTATAACACCGATCATTTTTTTGCCGGTATCAACTCCGGTTTGCTCTTCGATAAATTCAGCGTCGGGCCCGGCTTGTTCCGGATGATCAATTGGAATATCCTGGGCTTTGTGGGGGTAAGGTTTTAAGGCCTAGATCCTTACTCCGATCAAACACATATCGTCGATCTGACGGAAGCCTCCTCTCCACTCTGCCATAAACTCATCGAGGCGCTCTTTCTGGGAAGGCATGGGTTCATCGCAAATTTGGAGGAGGAATTGCTGAAAGCGCTTAAAATTGAGCTTTTTATTATCGGGTCCGCCGAACTGATCGACATAGCCATCGGAAAAGATATAGACCCCATCCCCAGGGAGCAGGTCGAACTGGTGGGATTTAAAGGGCTTCTCCTTACTGCTTAAAAATATCCCGATCGGTTGCCGGTCACCTTTGATAATGGATAGTTCCCCATTTCTAACCAGGTACATCGGGTTATAGGCGCCGGCAAATTCCAGCGTATTGGTAGCCCGGTTCAGTGCACAAATGGCGATATCCATACCATCCTGGGCTTCTCCGACCTTGCCGGTCTGGCCTAATGACCGGATGATCTGTGTTTTCAATTCGTTTAGGATCAGATCGACCTTGGTGATATTGTTCTTGATCACGATCTCGTTTAACAATGCGATACCGATCATGCTCATAAAAGCGCCCGGAACACCGTGCCCGGTACAATCCGCCACTGCCCAGATCACCCGGTTGTCAGGCGTTTGATGGGCCCAGTAAAAATCGCCGCTCACAATATCCCTCGGCTTGAACAATACAAAATACTCCGGCCACATGCTGTTCAATTGCTGTTCGGAGATCAGGATGGCTTCCTGGATACGCTTGGCGTATTCGATACTATCCACAATATCCTTGTTCTTTTGCTCTACCAGCGCTTTTTGGGATTCTACTTCTTCCTTTTGGGTAGATATGATCTCATTCGCTTTCTGTTTGTTCCGGTAACCGCGGAACAAGACAAAAGAAAACACCAGCATCAGGATAAAGCCGCTGATCCCGAAAACCGTGTACAACTGTTGCCTTTTTAACCGTTCGGCCTGGGTAATATCTTTTTGTTTCTGCTCGAATTCAACTTGTTTTTGTTTTTTGTCGAATTCGTACTCCATCTGCATTTGGGTAAGCTTTTTGACATTTTCATTCCCGCTCAGGCTATCGGCCATTTGTTTGAACAGCACATGCATTTGATAGGCTTTTTGGAAATTCCCGGCCTTTTCATAAGCGTTGCTGAGCTTTTCGGAAGCTGCCCGGATCAGGGCCGGGTTACCGATATCCTCGGCGATCTTCAGGCCGCCGGTTAGATTGGCAATGGCGCGTTTATTGTCTTTGAGGTCCTGGTAGAGCAGGCCATATTGTATCGACGATTCCGCAATACCTTCAGAATCCCCTATCTCCCGCCGGATCTTCAGGCTTTTTTCGTAATTCACCTGTGCCTGGTCATAAATTTTCTGATCATGATAAACCTGCCCGATGTTGAAATAAGAGCGCGCCTGGCAATCTTTATCTTTCAGTGTTATACAAATGGTTAAACAATTGACATAGTTCTCGATGGCCTTGGGGTAGTTTTGCGTGTCGTGGAAGATCGACCCGATATTCAGGTAGGAGGTCGCGATCCCTTCCTGGTCGTCGATCTCTTTCCGGATCTTCAGGCTCCTGTAATAATTGTCCAGGGCTTCGATCTTATTGTCCTGTTCGAGGTAAATGATCCCGATATTGTTGTACACTCGGGCGATACCGGCCATATTTTGCAGGTTTTCATAGATCTTGAGACAATTGAAATAATTTTCCAGCGCTTTGGGATAATTGCCCTGGTTATAATAAACAATGCCGATGTTATTATAGGTATCGGCAATCCGGTTTTTCTCTTTCAAGGTCCGGAAGATCTCCAGGCATTGGGTAAAGTTATCCAGGGCTTTGTCATAATTGCCTTGTATCTTGTGGATCAGGCCGATATTGTTATAGGCCCTGGCAATGCCGTTGGAATTGTTGACCGATTGCCAGTTTTCCAGTTCCTTCTCCCAATAATAAATGGCGGAATCATAGGAGGAACGGAAATAGTGAAGGATCCCGAATCGACGGTAGGCATTGGCCACACCATCGATGAATTTGTTTTTTCTGGCCAGGTCCAAAGCAGCATTATAAGAGACTTTGGCCAGCGAATCATTGGTATTCAGGTGAATGTTTCCGATGTTGATCAGTATACCGACTTTATCGGTATCTGCCACAGCAGTGGTAAGTACTTGCTGAAGGCTGTCGAGCTCCCGGTTACCGCGCGTTTCCGTTACACCCGCTACCCAGAAAATGACCATTAGCATGCAGGATAAAAATCCTTTCATGCCCTAAAATAAAAAATATTCATCCAAACTGTTTAAATAATTGCCGGAACCCATATTTGTCTCGATGAAATCTGCCCGGCATTCAATGATCAGCGCTACTTATTTTAGGCAGGCTTGATCATCCCCGATCAACACCCGTTGAGCTATGGCTTCAGGGATCGATCTTCCACCGGACGGCCCTTGCGATACCTGATCTTATTCAACAACGCCCCCGCTACATCGTAATTTTTCCATAATCCTTCGGGAAGATCATCCTTGTAGCGGCCTTTGGTTTTCAGGGCGCCGTTGGGGTGATAATCCCGAAAGATACCATTTTTCAGGCCATCTTTCATGCCCACCTCCAGTTTAAGACTTCCATCGGGATAATACTCCCGGTGTTTATTCACATCCAGGTCTTCGGGAGTGATCTCCGCTATGGCAAAGATCTCTTCCTCTTCCAAATAATTCAGATCCTGTAAAGGGGCCAAAAGCTGATCGTCGGTAAGATCCGTATCATCCCCACGCGTTACCCAAAGCTCTGTTCGATAGGTTTTATCATTGCCGGTGAGTTGAAAAGCCATTCGATTGAAATAGGTGAAGTATGCCCGGTCTTCTTGTAACCGCTGCCAGGTTTCCGTTTCCACATAGCTTTCCAGCAAGGGAAAAAAATGCTGCATATTCAAATAGGCATAAACACCGGTTTCCCGGGCATTCCGGAATTGATCATATGAAGGACTTTTCGCAAGGGTCTTTTCCCGGGTATAGGCCCCGATGATCCGTTTTAGGGTGAGGGGATGGTTGGCAAACACGACATATTGGCCGATCATGGTGTAATACGGCTTTTCCAATCGCGCAAAAAGACGGCCGAAAAAAAGCTTAAAAAAGTCTTTTACGGATAAATAGTTGATCGAATAGCCCAGGTAGTCGAGGGATTTGAATTTCGAGGGCGTTTTTTTCCGGATCTGCCTGGTGATATAATCCAAATTCCTGACGGCTTTTTCCGTATCCTTTACCCGGATGGCCAGCGCAAATCCGCGGCTAGGGGATAATCCGGGAATACTTAGCTGTATGAGCCCTAGTTCATCCCCGGTCCAGCTAAAAAAATGTTCTTGCAGATCAACGTGCAGGTACTTTTCAAACTTTTCCACCTGTTGCCCGTAGTTTTGCCAATCCCCGCTAATAGCTTGTCCATTCGCCATTTTTTGATAGAGCTCCGCAAACGATCCACCTCCCAGCGCAACCAATAAAGCTGTGTTTTCCGGGGCTATGGCCTCCAATCCGGTAGCCCCTCGTTTTCCCGATAATAGGTTGGGAAGCAAATGATCGGGATCGAGCATGCTATGACCGGAAAGCTTTACCTCTTGGGGATGCTTCCAATCCGTCTGCAGACCGGTATAAGTGAATGTTTCGCTCAAAGATGCCAGCCAGGAAGCGCTATCTGACATCCAAAGTCCCAGGTATTCATCGAGATGATCGAAGCGGATATATACATTTCCGGCCTTATGATCATCGAGAGGCTGCCGGATCGCATGAAAATCCTGCGCTGTGCGGATCCAGGGATCAGGATAGGCCTGCAGGGCTTCTTCCACCACCCAAAGGTCAAAACTGCCGATCAAACAATTGTTAACCGTAGCCAGGTAAAAAGAGGATGGCTCCTGCTGATCGGTAAAAACCATGACCTGCCGTTCGTTGATCTGACGAGTAGATAGCTTAATATCTTCACCGGGGAAAGCATACAACAAGGGCTTGAGTGTTTCCGGGGATGGCCCGTTCCTGAGATCCAAGATATAAAGCATAGCGTAGCTTTGCTCCTTGATATGTGCGCTCACCAGCAACCGATGATCACCCAGCAGTTCCAGGCTGGTCCGGTGTTGTTGCAACAGGCTGTCGAAGGTAGTAAGGTCTTCCGTTAAATGGGCAAACCGCTGATTCGTTTGCAGGAATTTCCAGCTTTCCTGTTCGTTCAGTTCCTGCCAGACTTCCAGCGGCCGGCCGGTTTCCAACATAAAGACGGCATTTTCCGGTAGCAGGTGGAAAGGATCCACCAAATGGCCCGGCAGGCTAAACAACCGGTAGCCCAAATAAGTTATGCTGCCG
>JANQFB010000078.1 GCA_028278085.1 Chitinophagales bacterium | reverse complement strand
AAACCGGATCATCGGTGAAGGATTCCACCCGGCTCATGGCGAACCCCATGCGGAAGTGTTTGCCATTCAGTCCGTCCGCGATCGGGAATTATTGTCCCGTTCTACCCTGTATGTCAACCTGGAGCCTTGCTTTCATACCGGCAAAACGCCGCCTTGTGTAGACTTGGTGATCAAACATAATATCCCCAGGGTTGTTATCGGTTGTATCGATCCCAACCCCAAGGTAAGTGGTAAAAGCGTTAAAAAACTGGTAAACCATAAGGTCGAGGTCATTACCGGAATAATGGAAGAGGAATGCCTGGATCTCAACAAACGTTTTTTCACTTTCCAGCTACAACAGCGGCCATATATCCTCCTGAAATGGGCGCAAACCCTGAATGGCGTGATCGCTCCGGGAAATAACAGTCAACAGTGGATCAGCCATGAAATTTCCCGAAAATTGGTTCATCGATGGAGGAGCCAGGAGGATGCCATCCTGGTGGGAACGAATACGGCAGCAACGGATAATCCCCGTTTAAACACCAGGCTATGGCCGGGAAAGGATCCGTTGCGGATCGTGCTGGATAAAGACCTTCGCCTGCCTTCATCACTTCATCTGTTCGATGGTTCCGTCCCAACGCTTGTGATCACCGCCAAAAAACAGGACGACCGGAAAAACATTGCCTTCGCCACCCTGGACTTTGATGAGAAACTTCCGGAACGGATCATCCGGGAATTGGCTGACCGGAAGATACAATCGGTGATCATCGAAGGCGGAGCGAAAATATTGAATAGTTTTATCCGGGCCGGTTTATGGGATGAAGCCCGCATATTTATCGGCAACATGGTCATGGAAGGTGTCCCCGCGCCGGTGCTGCCCGGACATCCGACCGGCGCCACCGCTATTGCCGGCGATCAGTTGTTGATCTACAAACGTCCGGTATGATCTGGTTTATCCTCAGCATTTTTTCTTCCGCATTGATCGCCCTGATCTTCAAGGCTTTTACCTTTCATCGGGTTAATACCTTCCATGCTATCGTGGTCAATTATAGTGTTTGTACCCTATTGGGGAGTTTGTTTTCACCGACATCACCGTTTACCCTGCCCTTTTGGAACATGCCCTGGTTTCCTGCGGCGCTGATCATGGGCGTGTTATTCATCACAACCTTCAACCTGATGGGATATACGACGCAAAAACTCGGGGTAACAGTAGCCGCTGTAGCGACGAAGTTATCGATGGTCGTACCGGTGGCCGCAGCGGTCTTTTTATACCAGGACAGTCTAAGCCTGCTAAAGATCACCGGCATCATCCTGGCTATTATGGCCGTATGGCTGACCGCCCGGCAACCCAAATCCGTTTCCGGGAAACTGCCATTAAAGATCCTGCTTTTGCCCCTCTCCCTGTTTTGTATTACAGGTTTTATGGATACCTACCTGAAGTATATCGAGATCAACTACCTGCCGGGTACGGACTTCAACACTTTTTTGATCTTTCTATTCGGTACGGCCGCCTTCCTGGGCTGGGTAATGCTTATCGGCAGAAAGATCCTATGGAAAGATCCGGTCCATGCCAGGAGCCTGATCGCGGGGATCTTGCTGGGTATCCCTAACTATGGTTCGATATATTTCCTGATCAAAACCCTGAACCTCGAAGGCTGGGAAAGTTCCGTGATCTTCCCGATCAACAACATCGGCATAGTCGGATTATCGGCCTTCGGCGCCTGGCTGATCTTCCGGGAACAACTCAGCCGCGCCAACCTTGCCGGACTGGGTTTGGCCGTTTTGTCCATCCTGCTGATAGCCTATCAATCCTGATCCTGCAAGACCGTGCGATGGAACAATACCAAACCCTGTCACAGATCGCTATCTATAAAGAAAAAACCAACGCCATACTTCAATTGCCCGAAAAATTCAGTAATTTAACATATGATTATATCGGTAAGGGATAACTAAAGATTCAAAGGAAATGAGCTTCATGATTAGAGGAATTTTACTATTGACGATCGGTTGGTCAACCCTGTTGACGGCTATGGCTCAAAAAAACGAGCCCGAATCTGTGAACAAACGGGCTTACCAAAAATACTTAAACCGGACAGGCAACTCCCATTATATCAAGGTCCCGCTGGAAGTGGATCGCGAGGCCACCGCAGCCGTGGAGCATTACCTGTTGACACATCTGGATCATTTGAAAAACGGCCGGTCGGAGCTGCAACTCATCCTGGAGAAGGAAAGCCCCGGGGGTTATCATTATACCTTTAACCAGGTATTTAACGGACTGACCATATACGACGCTACCATCAAAGTCAATTTGGATAAATCCCACCGGATCACCTCTATATTTGATAATTCATTTGCTACCGACGACTGGGACGCCTCCTCCCTGCAAAAAACCTATGAGGCGTTGGACATCGCCCGGGCAACCAGCGAATACCTGGATGGCTACAGCCGTTCCGCCGTTTCCTCAACCTCAACTCATGTACTCGTCAATCTGCTGAAAACCAGCCCTGGTATAGCTATCCGGGTTAAGGTGGAAGATGCAACCAATCATGCCTATAAGGAAGCCCTGCTGGATCCGTCGGGGGATGTGCTGTTGGAAAGAGACCTGATCCGCTATGCGGCTCCACAAGATTCTATCGCCAATGGTATGATATTTCTACCCTGCCCGCTTACCACCGCACAAAAGCAATATCAATCACCCTATATCGACTCGAGCGATAACGATGTGGCAGTGATCAACGCCGAAAGAAAAAGCATTCAAATGACCGTCGATTATTCGGGGGGTGTTTTCCGGCTGGATGGCCCTTATGCCATAATTGTGGATATCGATGCACCGAACTATGCACCGCCAACGTCGGCTACAGGCGATTTCAACTTCAACCGTTCCGAACCGGGCTTCGAAGCGGTAAATGCCTATTATCATATTCACAACTACCAGGCTTACCTGCAATCGCTGGGCTTCACCAGCCTGGTCGATTTCCCGGTCAATGTCGATGCGCATGCCTTCGGAGATGCCGATCAATCGGGATTTTTATCCAGTAATCCCCAAAAATTATATTTCGGTACCGGTGGTGTCGACGACGGAGAAGATGCCGATGTGGTGATCCATGAATATGGCCATGCCATCTCTTTTAACAGTAACGGCAACCCCAATTCCAAATTCGAACGGAAAGCGCTTGATGAAGCAGTCGGGGATTATTTGGCCGCTTCTTTTTCGAAAAGCAAATCCGAATTCCGCTGGGAAGATGTTTTTACCTGGGACGGACATAATGAATATTGGGGAGGCAGGTCTGCTGCTTCGGAAAAGCATTACCCGGAAGACCTTGGCAGCTCTTATCACCTGAACGGGGAGATCTTCGCAAGCGTAATGATGGAGATCAACGAAGAGTTGGGCAGAACGGTGGCAGACAAATTAATGATCCAATCCTTATACAGTTGGTCGGAAAATATGAACATGGTCGACGCCGGCCAATTGCTGATCGATGCTGACACCTTATTATACGGTGGCGCCAATTATTGCGTGCTGCATAGTTATTTATTTAAAAGGGGCCTGAGGGGACCTGAATTTGAACATGATGGGAATACCTATACCCTGACCGCTTCCGAAGACATTGCCATCTGTCCGGGTTCCACCACCACCCTTGAAGCACATGTAACAGGCTTCCCGAATCCGACCTTTAGCTGGATAGGGGATAATTTTGAGCTGATCGATGATTCAACCGTTAGTATCACACCCGACAGCACGGCCACCTACACGGTCAGGGTGCTGGATGATGACGGTTGCTTTTTGGAAGAAGAGATCACCATCGAGATCGGAGGCGCTCGATCCTCACCCACCGATACGATCTGCGCCGGTGATACGACCAATATCTTTACCTCGGGCGGTAACAGCTATCAGTGGAGCCCCGCAGCCTTTATGGATGATCCGACCAAACGAAATCCGAATGTTTTTCCACCGGCTTCCATGCACTTTAAGGTCGATATCATTGTCAATAGCCAATGCACGCATACGGATTCCGTTTACGTAGTGGTCAATCACTGTAAGAGCGGTATTTCCATGCGGAATATGGAGAACTTCTCCATGAACAAAGGCCCCTTGTACGTACTGCTGCCCCCTGACATCGATGTGGCCGATGTATTTTTCTATGATATGCAGGGCCGGACCATCTTCCGCGAAACCCATATCGGCAATGATCAGATCGTGATCAAAAGCAATGGGATCAGCAAGGGGGTCTACATGCTCCAGGTCGTGACCCAATTCGACGAGAATTACGAAAAAGTGGTGAAATTCCGGTAGATCCCGCCGGATCATTGCCCGGTTACAGCAGTGTTTGATCACCATTTACAAATGCTTTTGGTGGTTGTCAGGCCGGCGATTATGATGCTTGCACCAAATATACTATCGCTGAAAACTTATGGTTGGTTTTGGGCCGTTTGACCGGTCGCTGATTGTTTGAACGGGATTACCGTCAGGATCAGAGCGCCGAAGGCCATACCGACAATGATCATGGCTATGAGCACACCGATAATCGGAATAGCAGAGATCAGCTTCAGCACAGGGAAGACCAATGCGGCAACCAGCATGATCTTCCACTTGTTCCAATCCTTTTTATACTTCTCTTTTATCCCATAAGCCAAAACAACGGAGGTGACCGCGTAGGCAAACAACAAACTCAGTAAAAACAGGCAAAGCAAAAACAGACCGATCGGTATCCCGATAACAATAACCAGGGAGAATAGCGTTACCAACGGCAGACCAATGAAATACAAGGCGCCGGATCCGAAATTTTGAAGATAGGAATGGTTGATCAGCGCCCCAACAAAAAAGTTTACCTTATGAAGAGTGGTGATCGAGGCAGGATCGGCTGATGCCCGGGAAGCTATTTTTCAAAGGTAATCTCGGTATCTCCGAAATAATAGGGGTTTCCCGGCCGGGTTTTGACCACAAACTTCGAGTCAGACCAGGAAACAATATCATAGGGTACGGTATACCCGTAAATATCACCCAAGGTGATCTCGCCCTGACTGA
>JANQFB010000127.1 GCA_028278085.1 Chitinophagales bacterium | reverse complement strand
AGCCTAAACGGGCCAGGGGTATGGCATCGCGCCCTTGTCCGCAACCCAGGTCCAGCAGCTTGCCCCTGTCCGGATAGTTGGCAAAGAACTGCAATAGTTCCGGGTAGGCTTCTCCGAACAGGTTTTCGGTTTGGTAGTGTTTGTCGTAGGTGACGGTCATGTCCTAGTTATTTGAATGAGTTGGGCGTATTCCCGTAAAAAGATAGTCATTACACCGACAAAAATAAACCTTACCAATTATCCAACTCGCTAACCTTTTGCTTCAACCACTCCAGGTTGGTTACCTGAGAAGTGGAGTTGATCTTATTTTTTAAAACCATTACCTCCTTTTGAAAGTTTTTCTTGCCAAAATTACGGCTGGTTTTTAGCCGGAAGGCTTTATTGGTGAACCTGATCAGATTGAGGTGAACGGTTTGCTGGTAGGTGGATATCAATTTATTTCTTTTCAGATAGATCCGGAAGGCTTTGATCAATGAAAATAGCGCTTCGTCTTCCTCTAACTCATAATAGATCCGCATTAACAGTGATTTGGCGCCAAGACTATAATATACATCCGTAAATTCTACGTTTAACAGCAACTGCATGGCATCACCGAATTGTTTTTTTTCGTACAGTAACGCAGCCAGGTTAAAGGTATAGGCATTTTTCCGTTGAGCAGGATCAAGCCGGCCTTTATACGCTTCGATAAACCATGCTGCCCAGTCATACTCTTTAAGCCGTATGGAAACCGCAATGATATTCTTATAATCCCATTGGGTCAGGTATTTGCCTTCGAAAATGGTGCCTCGTTCCAGCAAGTGGGTATAGATGCTGAAGATCTCCTTCAAATAGGCAGAATTACCACTATTGATCTGCCGGATGCAAAAATTCCGGGCATAATTATACATGGCCCTGGCTTCTGCTTCGGGAAATAAATCATCATTCTCATTCAAAAGGCTGATCAGGGTTTGATAGTGTTCTTCTGATCCATCAGGCTGTAAGGCCAGTAAAATGTAATAGTAGATCTTAATAGCAGGGGCATCGTCAAACTGCTCCAGGTTGTTTTTCACATAATCCAGCAATTCTTTCAGCATGGGGACCTCCGTTTCACCTCCGATAATATTTTGCCGGTTGATCAGCTCGCAGGAATTTTGCAGCTTGGCAGAAAGGTAGAAAAGATCTAAGTATTGTACTTTCAGTCGTATGCTTTCATCTTGTTTTCGCAGGCCGGATTGCATAAAGAAATGGTCGACCTCACTTTCCAGCAAATATTGATCCCGGTAATAGCGATCGTTTCGGAAGGGGTATTTATCCAATGCCTTGCGAGCAGCAATCACATTGAAATGAAAGGGTTGATCCAGTTTCCGTTCCCTGAATTCGCTCAGGATCTTGATCCTCTTTTCAACAGGATCTTTGGCCAGGCGCTGGATCGCCAGAAAATCTTCCAGCAATTTGACGAGTCCTGATATCAGGTTATTGATCACCAGTTCATTGTAGGGAGCATTTCCGAAAATCGCCGGAAATACCCTTTTCTTATCCAAACGGCTATCCTGGAAGTTCGGTAAGCAAACCATGATGGTTTCTATCAATAATTGCAAACGTCTGTTTTTGTTATACAATGGGCTATGCACAAAAGCCCTGAACTTTTGACGTTCACCAGGGGTGCAGGTTTTCAGAATGGTGAGCAATTTACTTTGATACATCCTATCTCGTAAGGATAATTATTGGTTTTGGAAAAATCCCTATAGTTTGGAATAATTTATCAATTTCGCGGTTATTGTAAATAACTGATTTATAGTAAGTTAATTGCGAAACAAATCAAGATTCATATAATATTTGATTATAAATAACGTTATAATTCTGGAATATTGTACTTTTTTTGAGGGATTTTATTGCATAATATTGTACGTAGCTGGAAAAGTGACAAAAATTAAATCAAGCAGTTAACACAGGTCTTTGATTTCATTTTTGACAAAACCGATAAATCTGACAAGAAATGAGCGTATTCCAAAAAACCTTCTCCGGCATCTTTTTATGGTTTTTATCAGGCATCGGCTATCATGCTTTTGCTTCCTGCACTGCTGCCATTAATGGAAATACTTATTCGCTATGGACCGCCAGCGATTCCGGGCCCGGAAGTTTACGTCAGGCTATCCTGGATGCCAACAGTGACGGAACCGGGGGCACCATCGAAAACTATTTGTCCGGAGGTACGATAACACTACTTAGCCCTTTGCCTGTGGTTACTGCAGATTCTCTATATATCGGTTGGGGCTTTTTTTCCGATACCGTTTTTATCAGCGGGAACCAGATCATTACCGGCCCCCCCCTGAATTTCACGACTCAAAACAGTTGCTATAATGATGATGACATGTTTTTCATCGACTTTTTGCCTGGGACGTACACGGTGAGCAATACCAATGATGATGGTCCCGGCTCTTTGCGTCAGGCCATTAAAATCTCCAATCAAAGCGATGCAGCAGATTTTATTGCATTTAATATTCCAGGTACGGCTCCGCACAAGATCAATCTTACCAGCGATCTCCCGGCGCTGACCAACCCTGCCATACTTGATGGGTCTACTCAGCCAGCCAATGGTTACACAGGGAATGCACCCAGGATAGAGGTCGACGGTTCATTTGCCGGTTCCGATTATGGCATTACGGTCAATGCCTCAAATTGTGAGATCTATGGTTTTTTTATTCATGATTTTAACTGGGGGATCACCACTTCCGGGCCAGTGGGATATACAGACAGTTTGGTAATCGGCTCCATTAACAGGAAAAATGTCATTTCAGGAAATGGTGCAGGCTTGCGTTTTCTGGAGGGTAATGGACTTTTCGTTGAAGGTAATTACTGGGGTACCGATACCAGTGGCACCTTACCCTACGGAAATGCGGGTACAGCCATTGAACTTTTGGATTCAGTAAGCAATTGCATCATTAAAGACAATCTTATTTCCGGCAATCATACCGGTATTTTCAGCACGGCTGAATATGTTACCATTCAAGGCAATAAAATTGGCACAGACCACACCGGTACTGCAAGGCTATCTAACAAAAATGGAATTAAGGCTTATCGAAACAATGTGACCATTGGCGGGGCCAATGCAGGTGATGGCAATTTGATTTCAGGCAATACGGAAGCCGGCATTTGGGCCGTGCTTGATTCCAACTTTTTGGTACAGGGTAATATGATCGGCACTGATATTACAGGAACCGATACTATTTCAAATGAAAAAGGTATACGAAATGCTTGCCTGTACTATAATTCGGTGATCGGGGGTTATAATCCCGGTGAAGGCAACCTCATATCCGGCAACACCATTGGCATATGGTCGGAACAAGGCGTTGATATTATTGGGAACAAGATCGGAACGGATATTAATGGAAGTACGGCTCTGGCCAATAACAAAGGGATTGAGTATTTTTCTATCGGCGTACAAGGGGGCCGGGTAGAAAACAATTTGATTTCCGGAAATACCTGGATCGGCGTCCATCTGTTCGCTAGTCCGAAAGATGTGTTGATCAAAGGGAATAAGGTCGGAACAGATGCTGCCGGCACGGCAATGCTTGCCAATGATTATGGCATTGTTGCTGCGGGAGAAAATGCCATTATCGACAGTAATCTGATCTCCGGTAACGGGAAGTATGGTCTTTATGTGGCCACTTTCAAAGCTTCCCATATCACCAACAATAAGATCGGTGTCGATATTAACGACTTTGTTTCGCTACCAAACGATACCGGAGTATATCTATTTGGGAATGACTCTTCTGTGATTGCCGATAACATCATTGCCCATAATACCAGTGATGGGATCTATATCAATGCCGATGCAGCCAGTATCCTACGCAACCGGATCGACCATAATGGCCGTAATGGCGTGGCTCTTGACTCGGGCAGCGAATTTGTATTGATCAGCCAAAACAGCATCTTTAACAACAGTCTCCGTGGAATAGACCTGATCGGTGGTGCCAACCAATCGATCCTTCCGCCGGAGATCACGGAAACCGGTACCGATACGGTAAGGGGCACATCCGATCCCTTTGACCGGGTAGAACTATATTATCATGAAAGCCAAAACGCCAATCCCCAGGGGAAAACTTTTATCGACTCTATTACAGCCGATGCCCTGGGCAACTGGGCGTATATCGGGCCAATCGCAGACAAATGCAATGTTACCG
>JANQFB010000126.1 GCA_028278085.1 Chitinophagales bacterium | reverse complement strand
GCAACGATCGTTGCCGTCATGATCGCCCTGCCAGTGGCCGTCGCGAAAATCAAGGCTGCCACGAAAACCGTCCGTCAGGGCCCCTTTTCCCCCACCGGTATAATTGGGGCTGACGGGCACATTCGTACCAGGAAACCTGCCGCTGGCTTTGTGAACAGCGATCCGGTATTCCATCACATCACCATAGGCTTTATTGTTCTTATAGGCCAGGGCTTTAACCGTAGCGGATTGTTGGAGGTGAAAGGGGGTCCGGTAGGGCGCCTGCTCTGCTGTAGGGGAATCGCCATCCAGGGTGTAATAGATCTGCAGGTTTTCCAGCCTGGGGTCAAGGGCTACCTTGAATCCTGCGGCCTCCCATTGTGCCGACATGGAAACCGGTATGGCTTCCAGGCCATAGCTTACGCCTAACTGGTCGAGGTGGCGATAATGTAATTGTACCCGGTCATAAAACTTTTCAAAATCCCTTTTTTCCGGGTAATTCCATAAGACTTCGACCATGGCCAGGATCCTTGGGAAAACTTTGCTGTCGACAGTCGATTGCGGAGCTCGCTCGGTCCACATGTTACATTCACCACCCAGCACCCATTTCGCCTCATCCGGTTTGAGGTCTGCAGGAATTGGATCGAAGGAATATACCTTTTCCAGGTCGATGGCTTTGATGTCATAATCGAAATAAGCATGGCTTGTGGGGGAAACGATCACCGGGTGTCCCATTTTTGCCGCCTCCACCGCTCCGTCGAATCCCCGCCAGGATTGAACGATCGCACCTTCGGCTAATCCTCCTTCCAGGATCTCATCCCAACCGATCAGGGTTTTTCCACGGGAAGTCAGAAAGGCCCCGATACGTTTGATAAAATATGCCTGTAGCTCATGTTCGTCTTTTAGGCCTTCCTGTTTCATGCGGGTCTGGCATTTGGGGCAATGCTCCCAACGGTATTTGGGAACCTCGTCGCCGCCGATATGGATATAGGGGCCGGGGAACAGGTCGATCACTTCCGCCAATATATTTTCGAGAAATACGAATGTACTGTCGTTGCCGGCACAATAGATCTCTTTGAACACGCCCCATTCGGTTTGAACCTCGAAGGGCCCGCCGGTGCAGGAATATTCCGGGTAAGCAGCTAAGGCAGCCTGCGAATGTCCGGGCAGCTCGATCTCCGGAACAATATTGATATACCGGCGCTTAGCATATGCCACAATTTCCCGGATATCATCCCGGGTATAAAAACCGCCATACCGGCCGCCACCGTCAGCTTTACGCCAGGCTCCCACGGACGTCAACCGGGGATATTTTTCGATCTCGATCCGCCAGCCCTGGTCTTCGGTCAAATGCCAGTGAAGGGTGTTCATTTTATGGAAGGCCAGCAGGTCGATATATCGTTTGACAAATGCTTTTTCCATGAAATGCCGGCTGCAATCCAGCAACATACCCCGCCAGGGGAACCGCGGTTTGTCGATGATCTTTGCGCAGGGCATTCGCCAGGCTTGCGGGCTTACACATTGCTTGCCATTGAATTGGGGAGGTAATAGTTGCCTGATGGTTTGGATACCCCGGAATATGCCTGCGGGATGTTGGGCCATTAAGATAACCCGGTTTTTTTCCACCAATAAGGAATAACCTTCCTTTCCCAGCATGGTGTCACTATCATGGAGGGTTACCATGATAAAATTTATCGCCGGCGCCAATGGTGTGATATCTGTGATCGCAGGTTCAAAACCGGTTACCTGCTTAACATGGGCGGAAAATTCTTTAACGATGTGATGCAGTTGTTCATTTTCCGGAACCAGGATAACCGTTTGAGGGTTAAGTTCGAAAGCGCCGGGATAAAGCTTATACTGGTCCGGCTGTGGAATAACGTTAAATACCGGCGTTTGTGCGTGGATAACTAACCCTGGCATCAGAAGGAACAGGCACAATTTTGCGAGGGTTCTCATGATGTTGCTTTGATCCGGTAACCCCTGATCCCATAAAAGAAAATATAGGCATAGCAGC
>JANQFB010000066.1 GCA_028278085.1 Chitinophagales bacterium | reverse complement strand
TAAAAGAATTTGATTCCCTGCCGCCTCAATGTCACCGATACTCTGTAGAAGGGCTGTGAGTGCAATGGTAAGTAAAGTGCCGGCTGTCGCACCAAGCAGGACTTTAATAATTTTTATAAATGCTTTTATTACCTTCATATCCGAATTAATTATTTGATTTGGCACAATATATATTATTAGATTTAAAAATCTAAATTTTTCCATCACTAATTGCATCCTCAATTTCTTGCGTTTTTTCAACGAAGTGGTCATAATCAAGAAAGGCCTGAACAGGTTTAGGATCTTCTAGGTGTTCATTCAGATTATAAAGCATTTCACCGATCATTAACAGGATCTCCGGTAACTCAGATGGAATTGATCTATCAGTATTTTCGGCATCTTGGGTAACAGAGCTTGGGAAAATATTGGATGCAGTTGTTGTAGTGTTTCCACCATCGGCGAATGGAATAAACTTAAGATGGCGGATATCATTAAGCATGTCGAAAACAGGTACTAATTTTGGCTCAGTTATCATCCAGTTCGGGTATACTTCCTCAGCACCCTTTTCTGCAATTAACCCAAATGTTGGTTCCGAAAACAACCCTCCCTCCTGAAAGCTATCGATAAGCCTAGCCTGATATTGATCTACTTCTATAAATGTATTTTGTGCAATGTTGGCTGTGTTGCCTCCTTCAGCTAACTTTTGGGATTGTATTTTAGCAACCTGCGCAAGACCGATGCCGGAAACCAAGGCTGTTAAAGTAGTCCTCAAGACCTGGGAAATATCAGAGTTAACAACCGGGTGGGCATTGATTTGAGCAACGGCTGCGGCCGTATTTATGATCGCTTCGGCCGTTTGGATTGTTTTCAGGTTATTTGCTGCAACTCTCCTGGCTTCTTCTGCTTGCCTGTCGTACTTATCATTAATCTCCTGCTTATGCTCAGCCGTATCCAAAGCAAACTTGAGTTGCCGGGCCTTCGATAGTTGAAGTTCTTTAAGTTCCTTATTGAGCTTCTTTTTTGCCTGAGCGTCATCAGTTTGAGCAATGGCCAACTTGATAGCCGCAGCTTCTACCTGGTACTGCCGTTCGATTGCTTCCTTGGAATTGTTGCTTTCTGATAAGCTGTCAAGTTCAGCTTGGCGGGCAGTCTCGATTGTATTTAGTTCATTGTTAAGATGGGTTGTATTGATCTCATTGAACAGATCCAAAGATGCCTTGGAAACATCGAGGAAAAGCTCGAATTCTTGCTGGCGCAGATCAAGCATTTTTTGGGTATGCTGCTCTGTTTCCTCCTTTTCCTTTTCCCGATGTTTAGCATCAATTTCAGCAATGCGTTCGTTGAGTTTTTCCCGGATATCCGTAGCATCAATACCGTACTGGTCCGCTAAATCAAGTAACTCCTCATAGTGCTGCATGGCGAGTACGATTTCTTTATCGTAATCATCCATGAGTTCAAGCCGTAGCGATTCTTGAAAATCCTGGATATTCTTTAAATCCCGTTTAGCATGTTTGTCCTGGATTAACTGTAATTCAGTGTTCCTGAGTTGTTCGAGCTCCTTGATCTTTTCATCAAAGCCTTTGGCCTCACGGATCAGGGCATCATATTTGTTGCGAACACCCTGGAGCTCCCGTTCGTCAGCATCAAGTCGCTTGAGATCTAAATCCTCTCTGAGTTTGAGAATCTTATCATTTACTTTTGTTAGGCGCTCGAGCTGCTCTTGTGCTTCTTTCTCCTGTTGGGCTTTATATTCCGCTGAAACCTTTTTCCTTCTATTGATTTCAGCGAGAGCAGCCTCTGAGTTAATTTGCATGAGTTCCTCCAATGTGGCCTTTCTAAGATCAATCTGTTTTTTTTCTTCTTCCTCGTTCACAACCTCCAAATCTTTTGATAATTCTTCCTGCGTGATAAACCCTGTCGCTTCAATAATTTCACCAATAGTTTGTGTGTAGTCAACTCCGAATTTGGTTATGCCATTCATCACTTCACCAAACTTGTTAAGCAGAAAATCGTCTGGATCCACATCCCTCCCTATTTCTTCTATAAGGTGCAATTGTTCGATCAATTTGTTTTTAGCTTCTTCATGTTTTAGCACAAACGCATCCAGATCATCGGTATCATATTTGGTCTGTCCACTTGGCCCTTTCACGGTACCCGTTTCTTCCAATTGATTAAGTATCCAAGCGAGATGCTTGTATTCCATAAATAGTTCATGCAAATTCTTTCGGATCTTGTCGTATTCTTCCTGTGTTTGCAATTCCAGGATTTTCTTCTGCTGGTCGATGTAATGCTGTACCTTTTCAGAATTGATATCGATGATTTTTCCATGTTCATCAAATACCATACTTACACCTGGAACAACCTTTTTCAGCTTCTCAAAAACCTTTTTAAGTTCTTCCTGCTTCGCTGTATTCTCAATGGCCTCTAGTTTGAGTTCCTCATATTTTTTTAACAATGGTATCGTGTCTTTTTCCAGGGATTCAACCTTATTCCGTTGTTCTTTGAATCCATCAGAAAGTCGATTAACCGGATCAATCCATTCGGCGAATTTGCTTACCATAAAAGAAATGCCCGACATTACTGCAGGATTGACAAAAATTCCGGCGATCCATTTTTGAATCTTGGCCAATTTTGCCGCAAGATTGCTATTCTTTTTGTCGAATTCTTCTGTAAGAGAGGTACCTTTTTCAAATTCTTGATTTGAAAGCGCCTGTTGTTCCCTTACTAATTCGATGTTATTGGAGAGTACTCCAACTACTTGCGCAGCCCGGGCAGAATCAATGCCAATCACCTCCAGGGTTTCGGCAAGTCCAACCAAACCGCCCTCAGTACTTTTGGCTCCTTCCAATACCATTAAAAGGGCTTCATTCGCATCCTCTTGCAGGATCCTACTGAAATCCTTTGTTTCCATTCCGGCAATCTTGGCGAAATGAGGTACATCCTCCCCGATGGCCACCAGGAGCTTTCCTAGCGCGGTGGTTGCTATTTCGTTACTGACGCCAAGCACATCAATGGCAGCACCCAGCCCCATCACGTCCTGAATGGAGATCTTAGCATTGGGCGCAATGCCTCCCAAGCGGGTCGTGAAATTCACAATGAACTGCTCGTTTGCGGTACTTGCAGCGCCCAGGGCATTGATAGAAGAACCGACCTTGTTCATGCCCTCTGACAATCCAAACTTTTTGCGGATGCCGAAAATGTCCACCAACTTGCCAAGTTTCCGGATGGTCTGCTCTACATTGCCGCCAAGATCCTCCTTGAGGGCTACCACGATCTTGTCTGCTTCCCGAACAAACTTTTTGATCGGTTCGATGCCCCGTTCTCCCAGCTTTCCGGCTATCCTGGCTAGGTCCCGGAGATCCTTGCGGGCTGTACGGGTATTGAATCCTTTAAATTCCTTGTTCAACTGCTTGACCTCCTTCTTTGTCAAGTCTGTTGTTTTGATCACATCAGAGAAACTATCATCAAGGCGGGCGTTTTGTTTGATCAGGTTGCTAATCCCCTGAATGATTGCAGTTCCTCCAAAGGCGGCAATGGCGATAAGGCCAAATTGTTTAACTTCTTTGGTCAGCGTGCCCCAGATTCCAGAAATGCCCCGTATCCTTTTGCGATGGGTATCTAGTACTTTCTGAGATTGCCGGAGCTGACTGAGTTTGCGTTTATATTCCTCTGTACCAGGTGTCAAATGGTTCAGTTCCTTATTGAGCAGCTTCACCCTTTTGGTAAGGTCCTTGATAGTTTGGCCAGCTTGCTTACCGTTGATTCTCAGATCTGTGTTTACTATATCCTTCCTTACACTCATTTGCGTTTAGATTCTAATTCTTTTATAACTTGTAAGGAACGGAACTGATAGCCTTCGATCAACATTTGATAAAGGTCATCGAGGCTACCATAGAATGTTTTGGAGTACCATTTGCGGGGGCGTCTGCTCTTGCCCGTGAGCTGATCACCGTTGCTTTTAATGGTTTCAAAAGCAGGAGGGCGACCGACCCCCATATCAACAAACCGGCCATGTTCATCGAACATTAAATGTAGGGAGCCAAGATGTTCGGTATTGCCTTTGAAAGTTTTGACCTGTATGCTTCGTAGCAGATCTTCCGTATCCTTGATCTGCATACGGTGAATCTTGCGCCTTAATCTTCTGGAGGTAAGCATACCCCATGTGTTGAGGATATCGGCCACCAATAGTATCTTTTCGTTTCTGCTGAGTTTTGCCATTGTCTTGATTTTAATATGTGATACTCCATTTTTTGTGTCCGTCTCCGCAAGAGTCATTTTCCATCTCATATACTCTCTCAAGTGCTGAAACAGCCGGGCATGCGGCCGGACTTTGATAGATGCCAGAAGGATCTTGATTCGTACCACCAATATCAAGTGTAGGGGAGTTATCTGTAAAATTATTTCGGTTAAAGTACAGGTGATGGATTATACTATCAACCGCCCCCTGAGACATGTTGTTATCCTGTAACTCTACAAGGCTGAGCGCTGTATGAAAGGGCTTTAAGATCACTCCTTCCTGAAGGTTACAACCATGCATTCTGAAATTCACAAAACTTCCTCCGGATGCGGGTAAGGTAAGTGAAGAAAGGTTCCCATTCCAATAGCCGTAAAAATTCCCTTCAAGACCAGTCAATCCGCTAAGATCAAGATGCCCCTGCAAATCGCAACTATGGAATTCAAAATAGTTCAGCGTATTACTACTTTGAGGCATGGTTAAATGAGTCAGCAAAGGATTACCATATATGCGAAGGTCTCCACCAAGCTGCGCAAGCGGTGCAAGATCAAGTGTACCCTTGAGGCCACAATTTTGCAGCCATACCTTTTGGATGGCTATGCTTGTTGATGGGAAAATCACCTCTTCCAAAAAAGGGCTCTGTTCTAAATCATAGGTTTGACAATTTAGCAACCCTTGAAAATTCGCATTGGTAATATCCCAACCATTAGAGGAAATGTAGGTGATCTTATCCAGGGATCCGGAAAAGCGGATTTCCTTCAATGATGCAGTATTGTGGAAAGGGGTAACAAAACTATGATTGTACAACCCTGTTCCTAAACCTGTGTCACTGGTACCATCCCCCCAATCTATATCAATATAACCACCGGTATCCACTTCAATATAGATCGTAATTTCGTCTCCAAGACTCTTAAAATGTGGTGGAGGATCAATCTCCCCGGGAGAATTGATTTTGAGTAAGTCAACCTTTGCCGGCTCTTTGATCGGTAGTGTGACCGTTAGTTCCTTAATCAGATATTTATTACCCCTAATTTCAATCTTCTTGGAGAGGTCCAGGTTTGAAAGATCTTTCGCATTGAGGTTCATGTCAAAGATCACCGTATCGGCATGATCAAGAAAATCTAACCACTGCCTCAACCACACATTATAAAGACTATTTGAGGATGTCCAATAGTCAAGAGAGTACTCACCACCGGTTGAGGTATGCAAAAGTGTAGGGATCGTACCGGCATACCTAGCGAACATCAACCGGAGGTTATTATTTGCCTTGCTCAGCCCATAAAATCCGTTTTTATTGGATCCTGCCTGATCAATAGCTGCCATGTTTTGTCTACCTTGACCATCGGGAAGTTTAACGCTCCAATTCATTGTTGGAGAGAATTTGGATTCAATGATTTGTATACCCTTCCCTATCACTCGATCAACAAGGTTATAGCCGTATCGGCTCCAATTCACAATGCCGCTCCCAGGATCCTTATCCGCTACCCAAAATTCATTGACGTCCAGAACAAGCGCAATATGGCCGGCCTCAACATTTTGTAAAGCCCCTAAATGTGTACTGGCTCCACCAACTGTATCAACCTCACCCCTGTAAACGAATTTCTCAGGAAGCTGCTTAACTATATGTGAAGGGTTTTTTGTTCCCCCGGAAATCCACAATGGCGCCACCGGACCATCATAAATCCAAATTTCGTTGTGAGAAAAAGTGAGGAAATAATCACCATTGTCGGGGGGATAAGGAATATTGTTGGTCAGGTCCTCATAGGAATCGAAGCCACCTGCAAAATCAGTAAACCGCATCGCCGGTTTAAGTTGAAAGAACCGATCTTCCGGATCATGATGAAACTTGAGCTTGAACCCTTTAGGTTCTTTGATTTCCTGGCCATGTAGTCCATGAGCCTTATCCGACCAATTCAGGAAACTATTTCCATTGATTATTTGCTTGAACGGAATCAGCCTGACTCTTTTCAATTTAAAGTCAAAGAACACTCCTAAACCAAGCAGATCTTTGAGCCCATTAAACAGATCTGAGATCAGAAGATCAGGGAGGAAATCAGCCAAATTCAGTAAGATGCCCCATTCATTAATATCCATAAAAATGATTTCCGTGGAAAATAGAATGAGTTCAGCTATGGCGGGATCCTGCAAAATATCGCCTTCCAATTCAAGGTTAAATTCCATGAAAATCTGCTCAACGACATATTTCAAATATGGCATGAAAGTGATAGGAACTTTGGTTTCGGAGCCAAACACATGCTGGAAAGTGTGTGGTTTATAATAATTGACAAATCCAAAGTAATAGGCCGGCGCTGCTTCCTTATCTGAAAAACAGCGGGGATTGTAGATCATAGGATTTAACCAGTCTTTTGGGGGGCTACCGATATTCCTGGCTCTATTTAACATATCGGTGTGAAGGTCCGCATCACCTCCTGGGTAGGTGTAATCCCTAATTCCTCCTAGCAAAAGTTCACTGAGTTTTTTTGTCTTAAATCGTTCGGCAAGGTCCTTTTCGGCAGCAACAATATTTGTCAATAGACTGGTCTTGAAATTCTTTTTAATCCTAAGGGTGCCTTTTATCAGCAATTCATTTGATTCGAATACCAAACAATCAGGATTCGGAGGAAACACAGCATCGTTTTCAAGTATATGAGCAAAACCCAAAAGCCATTGGTTCTTGCGGGTAAGCGGTAGTTTTACAGGATAGGAGAAAACTACGTCAATACTCTGCTTGCTAAACAGAGGGTTTTTGTAAACGAATTTGATTTTCGTTCCAGGGAAAAGGTCCAGACTTTCATTATGGACTTTGATATCAAGCATATAAATTAGGGTCGTGAATAAGCTACCTCCTTCCAAGCATATTGACCTTTCAGTCGTAGATAAAACAGCTTATCCTTATCCTTAAAAAACTTCGTCTTTTTGGTATCAAAATGAACCGGTAGAAAGGCTTGTCGATCGGGATCAATCTCGCAGACATAGCCATGCGATAACAGGATTTCCTGGAGCATTTCTATATATTCCCGTGAATGGAAACCTGTACTAATTGTGAACTTATTACGCAATTCAGCTTTGTCGTCTTGTATCAATGATGTTTCGATGGCAGGTTCAAAATCAGCGATTCGTTCAGAAGTCAGTTTTTTGACCTCCTTTGATTTTTCCATTTCACCGGTAGCACGGAGCGTCTGTAAGGCTCCAAATGAATTCATGAAAAGGAAATAGCGGGTATTAGGGGAATAAATAAAATCAACGTAAAAGGTTCTGACTTCTGAAATGACAGAAGTACTATCCTTCAGATATAAACTGTACTTGAGAACAGTTTTACCCGGATCAATAGAACCGATATCCAATTGGTCATAACCTGCAGGGATAATCGTGATCTCATTTTCATCCAAACGATTTGGATTCAACGCTGGAATCAGTTCAATATCCGTCTGGCTCGTTTCATCAGTGAAATAGACATCAACAAACAATCTAGGAGTAAGTGATCCGCTGCCGGCATACAAAAAGAAAAGATATTCCTGTTGTACATCAGTAATCCGCTTATTATCAGGATCCCATGTCAAGAACATTTGCTCGGGAACAATAACATCGTCAACATAGGTGCTATTCGGGTATTGGGTCAATTCCAAATGCCCAATTCCTGCAAGCCAGCATTTTTCCGGATTGAGAATTGTTTCGGACTGAGATACCGGGGGCTCTCCGTACCGTTCATAATAAACAATATAGTAGCGTTTGATCGTGTGCTGACATTTCTTCATCGTGGTACCAGATTGATTGAAATCCGGAAGGTCTTCCGTGAGGTAAGCCTGGAGCTTATCGGAAAGGTCAAAAATCACGATAGAATCGTTAAGCGGTTCCATCGCTTCGGTGATGGCCAGCTCCCAATTATCTGAATTATAGCCCTGCTCGATATACAGCTCGAGAACAATTCGAAAATTTGGCCTCCTAACCTCCTCAGTAATATTATTGTTAAGGATGGAGGTAACATTTGTGAGAAAATTTCCAAATGTTGTTAGCCCTTTAGCCCTTTTGAAAAAAGTGATCTCCGCGTTATTTTGATCGCCCGATGTCAGTAAAACATCGAAGTCAGTAGCCAGGATATGATGATCCCGAAGATAGGTGACAACATTAGCGCCATAGTCGTCCATATAATCACCGGAAAAATTTGAAGGGATATGATCAATGGCTGTTGGTGCATCTTTTACGGTGAATGTTATAGACTTGCCTGGCCAGGTTATGATAAATGTATCATCTTCTACCGGCCCGGGCGTAGTCATGTTTAAGACAACGGTAGGATACTTTTGAGGCGTTATAATGAAATTGTCTGTCTTCATTTTCCAGAAAACAGGATTTCTGACCATTGCAATGGTACCGGGTTGTTCTAAGATCGTTATAGCCATTTTGCTGGGTCGTAGGCGACATTTGCTTTGTCATTGATGGAATGGGTAAAGCGATATCCGAAATAGTTGTCGAAGATGGGGCCGACCTTCATGTAATGAACGGAACCGATATCGAAGCCGCGTAGCTCCGCTACATTGTCTTTCTTATCCTTGTAGAGTTTGGAGATCACTTCAAAACCGATGCGTTTGCATTCGCCAAGAATGATGTTCTCCTGGTCGAAATCACCGGGCGGAACATGGCCGAGGATCATGAAGGCGCAAAGCTGTTCATCGCGGACATTATCGGAGCGTTGATCAATGAGCTGGCCTTCGTAGCTTTCCAGCATAAAGACCTTGCCTGGAACAATGGAGCGAAGGGTATTTTGAACCTCGCTTATGTTCAGACGATAGAAGTGTTTCTCCTGGTCGGTATGCCCGATATCCTTATGCGTTTCCGCAATGGTTTTGAAATACTGGACGTAGAAATCAAAAGTCATTTAGCTGTTTTTTTTGTTCTTGCGTTCCTGCTCAATCCGCTGCACTGCGACAAGCTCCATGTAGATAAGAATGGTATGCAAGCGGCTGTGAGCCGTTCTTTCTTCGTTGCCGAACTTGTCTCCGGCAAGCTCCAGTATGATCGGTGCCCAACCCAAATTCTTGCCCTTCTTCCTGGTCCTGAAAACATGCGGATAGCATTTTTCGAGGTTGTTCCGAACGCCCTGGTAGTTGATCAGGATCGCCTTTTTGGTAGGGATCGGCAGGCGCGTGAATTTCTTTTCTCTGGCCGCCACATGCTCCCCGTTGTATTGCTGTCGGATCTCACCATCGAAGTCAATGGCCTTTGGCCTGTATGGGACTTTTTTAGGCCGGTACAGGACGGCAATCATCTTATTGAGCCAAGCCTCGTCTTTGGTTTTGAGGTACTTCAAATAGTAGGTGTCTGCTTTGGAGAATTCGATCAAAGAGACATTGATCAAGTTATCAGAAGGACCGTAGTAGGTCTTCCAGCCGATCCGGACGGAAGGGATCAGCCATTTGGTCAGCTCGTTACCTTCAAACAGGAAATTGGTCAGTTCGGAAAGCGCATAGATCTGTTCGTCATCACAACGAAACAATTTCCATTGCAAGCGGAGGTTCCTTCTAACATTGAGCAAATTCAGGATGAGCCGGATCTTGATCTCCCGGACCTGTGATTTTTCGATTGGGAATATCGTGGCAAAAAAGAGCAGGTTTCTCTTGGTTAGCTCGTTCCAGGTGGAGGCCACCTGAACATGATATTTATCTAATCCGATCGTATTCATGTGCCCTTACTTGTTGTTGTTGCTGATCCTTGCAATCTGGACCTTGATCTCCGTCAGGATGCTGAAGATCTTCTCGATCTTGGCGTTGCCTACATCATGGCTTTCCCGGATTACTTTCACCCGTTCATCCAATCGGGCGACATTGATCCGCATACTGATATAGGCGCCAATGATGATGACAAGGATTGTGATACTGAATCCGATGGCCTGTGCTAATGTGATGGTCGTTTCCATTGCTATTGTTTGAGGTTAAGGAATGAATAAGCCAGAATCTTCCTGGTTAATGCTGCCGGTTCCGTCCGGTTCTTCTTCCTCCGTAGGCGTGTAGCAATCACTGTTCTCGTAGGTAGGATAATCGTCTATGTTATCCGCAAGGAACTGGATCAACTCGCCCAGGTAGGCATTACCGTACTGTTGAAGTTCTCTTGATAGCAAGCTCAGCCTACTATCAGGAGCGGGATGTTTTGCGTTCCGGTCCTCCCGATCACTGATTGCGCTTAGGGTGATGCCTAATTCGGAAATCTCGAAACTGAGTTCATTCAGGGCTTTGGCCATAGAGAGGTTAGCGACTGCCGGTTTGATCTTATCAAGGACCTTCTGATTTTCTGCAGAAATGGATCCGGCTAAAACTTCGGCCTTCAGCTCATCGAAGAATTCAGTGCAAATAGTTGTGCGGATATAGAAATGCTCAACATTCCGCATAGCCGCTTTGAGTGCTAGAAAGGTCCTCCGGGATTCGTTGATGTTGAAGTACCTGGAGAACTCCTTTGCGGTATGAATGAAGCACTCTTTAAAAACCGTGTAGCTGCTGCTCTGCGCCCATAGCGAACAGGTCTGTGTGTGCTTGACAGAAATCAGGTCGATTCTGAAATCAATGATGGCCTGTGTCCCTGGTACATACAATTTGAACTTGATTTCCGTTGCATCGGCTGTTGCTGCAGTCAGATCAATCTGAACCGAATGGGTGCCGGTTGTTGTCAGTGTGGCCACGGTGGTTTCGCTGCCGGTATTGACGATCACATCGAGGTATTGATTGACGGACGCATCGGCATATATGGCCAGCTCGTAGCAGAAGCCTTTGACCAATGGTACATTGAGCGTTTGCCATAGATAGGAAGGAGCTGGCGGGCCGGGTGAAGCTCCGTACCCTACCGCCCAGCGCTGGCCATCGCCACCGGTGTCGAGATAGGGCACCCCGGGTCCTGAGTAATTCCAGTGGATGGGAAAGGGCACTTCATCGAAACTACCGTTCTGAATGTACTCGGTAGGATCTGCATAGTTCTCCAGAAAGTCATAGAGCTTTTCAATGCCTTCATAGCCGGTGTCCATGAATGACTTTGCCACAGCATCCACCTGCCATTGAAAGGCTTGTTTGGTGTTCTCGTTGGTCGAAATGTGATAACCGCTGCTGTCGATCTGGATATTGCCGATCGGGATATACAGGAAATAGGCGAAATTGATCAGGGGTGTTCGTACCCTTTCCAATAGCTTTTCCTGTATGTCGGTCATGGTATCATCCGTATAGGCTTGATGCAATGCGTCATATTCTGCCTGACTGATCACGGGGATGATGAACTTTTCCTCTGCCCGCTTGATATAAGGGAGAATGTCAGGGAATTGAAAAGAGAGATTGACAGCCAGATACTCCTTTACCTCGTTGATGTCTTTGAACAGTGCCATGATCAGGTTTTTACTTTTTCGGTGCCGGTGGGATTTTCCTCCAGCGTGGTGAGCATAATATCAGGATGGCCGAACAGCAGCTCATCATCCCAACCGTTGTAATCACGGATGAACTCAATCGGCTCGAATGTTACATCACGGTCGGTTCCCAATAGAGCGTTATGGATCTGGAAGGCGATTCGTTTGTCGCTACCGGAACCGGCTCCCAATTTGCCACCCGGCAGGCCGTGTCCGATCAGTGATGGATCTACTTGCATAGCGAACAGCGTTTCACTATTGGCCGCCTGAGAGTCCGGGAGATACAGACCATCCTTTAACTTGTTGTCGATGGGTACGATCTCCCAGCCGGGAAGGGTTTTTTTGGTAAACTCATCAATGGCAAAATGAGACATAAAGGATTTGGCAGTATTCTTCGTATCCTTCAGGAAATCGTCCATTTCTTCCATGCCCTTCTTGATCAGGTCCTCCTGCTTCTTGCTGGTGAAGCTGTCCCAATCCTTGTACTTGTTGCGCCAATGCTCAAACGGGATCTTGATGTGATATTTCAAGGTCATTTGATTCTTGAGCATGTTCTTCTTAAAGTCCGGGACTGCATTGGCCACATCAATCCAACCGCTGGCCCTGGCCCCATCCCAATAGGGTAACTGATAGTAGGATTTACCCGGTGTAGGGTAATAAGCGGGATAGATGAACTTATAGATCTTGTGACGGGCCAGGTAGTCCCGCACTTGGTCGGTCGTCCAATAGGGATCGATCACCGGTACAACGGAATATTGTGCATCGGTGGGGTTGGGCCAGTTAGCGCTGATATAGCAGTTCTCGATCCGATTTGTTTCCTCGTTCATTACTTCCCACCGGCAATACGTGGCTTCCTGGGAACGGATGGAAGTGATCTTGGAAAAATCGAGGCTTACGATCATCTCCGGGAACACATTATAGAACCACACGTGATCGGTTATACTCTCCAGGAGATATTTCTTGATCTTGTTGTCTTTGAAAAATGTGTGCAGCTCCGGGTAGTCTTTGGTTTTTTGTGGTCGAATGACCTCCTTGCCGTTCTGGTCATAGTCCAGCTTGTAAACCATCGGCCCCTTACCGTAGTGCGCTTTGATCTTGAAGTTCAGGGCGCTCATGGCTACGGGGTTCTTGGAGACGATTTCCGTAACATTCTGCGGAAATAGGTTATCCTCACCCCAATTGCTCCAGCGGGTCCCCATGTGCTGGTTAGGTAGCTGGACGCGGGTGGGCTCTTTTGAGGGTCCACTATGCTTGTCCATGAATACCGTAGCTTCCGCTCCTGGCAGGTAGGCGATATTTCCTTGAACGATTACTTCATCATGCATCAGTAAACAACTTTATGACCGTTGAATTCCGTGATCAGCCGGATATGGCATTTTATGATCTCATTGGTTCCGGGCACAGACAGATTGCGGGTACTGTTTCGGGCATGGTTAGGGTTCCGAACGACTTTTCCGGAAGGAGCGGTCCCGGAAGCAGGATCCTTGGCAACCTTTCCTGATCCGCTAACGTGCTTGATAGCTTTGGGAAGGTGAACAATCCTGCCTCCGGTTTGCTTTTGTCTGTTACAGGTAATGAACTTGATGGAAAACGGGTTCGGCTTCCCACTAACATCAACTTCATCCATGAGATTCAACACATCAATCAAGGCGATCATTCTAACAGTGAATGTTTTCCTCGGCGATATTGATCGACCTCAAGAATGTGGGGACATCGAAAGAAGGACAATCCTTTGCCGCGAACTGATTGTGGCCGGCAATTTTGATACCAGGATGCCGCATTACCATATATTTGACATAGGTGGTCAGTGTGGCAATCTGCTGCTCGGTGCGGGTATCTTTGGCGTTCCTGCCGGAAGCATCGAGGCCGCCGACATAGACTACATGACGGCTAATGCTGTTGATACCTCTGACCCCGTTGGTAATCTCGTAGCCATCAACTTCATCGTCCTGATCAAAGGGTGTCAGGTTCTCCAGTTCACCGCCCAAATGGATCATATCGGTATAACCGACTTTGCGCCATCCATGTCCTTTAGGTGGTTTCGCAGTATGCCATTGGCGAATAAGGTCAGCGGAAATTTCCTGCCCTTCTCGTGTGGCAGTACAATGAATTACCATGAATTCTAGTTTTTTCATAATTAGCAGTTTTTAAGTTTAAAAACCACTAATTACGGTAGGAAGGGCGCTGAAAAAAAGGACAACAAAAAAGCCCTCAATTTGGGGGCTTCTTCAATTATCGAAAAGCGACTAGGGTTAACTTGACATGAAATAGTTTATTGTTTGATAAATTTGAAGGAATGTGTGGATCCATTAATCAACGCAGTAATTAGGTAGAGACCGGAAGCAAGATTGCCGGTTGGAAATTGTTGTGTATATTTTCCTGTTGGCTGGTTTTCCATATTCACTATATCAATTACTTTTCCGGTATAATCGATCAGCCTGAAATCTACATTACTCTTTTGATGTAGGTGAAACGATATATACACGCTCTCAATAACAGGATTGGGAAAGAGGTTCAGATCGCTTTCCGGTTGATTAAGTGTTCTGTTTCCAAGTGTAAAGCCAAAACAAATACTATCAGCTTGTGCCGGCAACATGGGTCCAGTTGATGTAGTACAGGGAATACTATAACTGACTGATTGACCAACGTTGACCACTTCGATCCCGCCGTCAACATCATTGGATTCAATAAAGTTACGGTCAGCCAATGGCAAAGGGCCTCGACCTTCACTATAATACATCAGATCATCACTATTCACATGGTTAAGTAAATGCCCATGACCTAATTCATGCAAAATCACGTCATAAAAGTCAATTGTGTTGGCTGGAAGGGAGGTAGTCAGCGTATCAAAAAACCACGACAAGCCTGACCCATTTGGCAATGTCGATGGGTTCCTAATCAGGTTTATGTCGGTTTCGATCGGGAAGTATGATACATAGCCAGTGGTGGAATTATAGCAAGGCTTATAGCCTGCACTTTTAGTAATGGCTAAAGCCTTGTCCCCACCCAAAGAATTTTTAATGGCTATGGTTGAAACACCATCCATAAGAGCATGAACAGTTGTATCATTTCCAATTGTAAAATGAACATCTGTAGCGCAAATCCAATCTTTGATTGCCTTTCTAACACAAACCTCTAACATAGGATCGGGATAGTTGGTTATGCTGGTATCCAAATGCCAGGTTATACCTCCTAATCCATCCACATCCACTAAGTCGATCCTGAATTTGCCATAACCTTGTCCGGAATTCCCTGATGCGTTAACAATTGCATAAGGCATTTCAACAGGCGTTTTGCTAAATACAGAATCACCGGCATCGGTCTTGACATAAAACAAGCCGGTTCCTGGTAGGCTTATCCAATCCTCTATAGAAGAGCCGAGAGGAAATGAATCTATTTTTGAAGGAACAATAATTTCGATTTTAGTATCCGACCAGTTTCTAAAATCATAATTATTAAGGGGCACATAAGAACTACCTCCATCATTTGCATTTAAGAAGTAAACATTGCCGTTTCCCCTAGTGTTACCAAATCCAGCACCGTTAATCACCATCACGGTATCAGGATCAATGGTACCTTTGTAATATTTACCCGGATACACCGGGGAAGTAAAGCTATAAATGTCAAACTCACAAAGTACAATATTGAGATCATTCAGATAATTGGTATTGTTATAGGACACAACATCTAAAAGATCATCGTTCGCATTGATGGTATAGAAAGAAAATAATGGCGTAAAGCTAACATCCGTAAATTCCAAATCAGTATTGACATTACATTGGGCAATCTCGATCTTAAAGTGAAGCATCGGGATCGGTGTCGTCGTTAGCTGTGTACGATTCCAGGAAGTTTGTTGAAAATCCGTAACCAATGCAACGCTTATCACTGAACTTGTGTCATCGATTACATCGACGTTAGGATTATTGTAAGTAGCACTGTTAAAGGAGCTTGCCTTGGTAATCGTTACCTTGTTATTACCGACTACATAGGTTCCAAACGCTGTTGTATTGTAGGCAATCTTGATCAGGCATTGGTCAAAATAAGTGGAATTGGATGTGGCGCTAGCGTAGATGTCAAACTCAAAATACTGTGTGCCTGAGCCTGTAATCTGTGGGTTTTCAAAAGAGAATTCGAGATCCGCTGCCGGTGGTGGCGGTTTGGCACAAAAACTCTTGTGCTTTTGAAGATTCTTATTAAAATTAGCTTTTATCGGTATCCAGTGAGTTTTACATACTGTCCAATCCGGCTGACCGTGCATGCAGTAAGGGGATCTTATTAAAGTGTGCATATGAGTAGAGCCAGCCCCAGTAGTCCATCCATTTGTTCCCGGATTAATGCCAATTTCACCAATTTTATCTATGATCATTTTACCTCTACGTAATACCACTGCATCATTACCATCAAAGGCTAACTGGCTTGCGGTCAAATTCGACCTGGCAATAATGGAAACATCAGAGATGGGATTGGCCACAACATAGGGTTGATGTGGCTGGATAAAGCCGGAAAGGTTTATTCGGGTAGGTGTGGTGCTACCATCAGTATAGACTTCGATGGAATAAGTAGCAAGATTAACCGGGATACTTTGGGGATTATAGATTTCAATGGCATTATTGGGAAAAGGAACTTCGCTGTAAGAACCATGCACATATTCGGATATGAATAACTCTCTGCATGCTTTGGGATTGGGCTTTCTTGCCACGTATTGTTTGGAAGCATTCGCCAACTGGCTCTTGAGTTGACTAAAATGAAAGTTTTTTTGATAGTTTTCCTTACGCTGTCTGTAATCAATCGGCTTTCTTTCTGAACCAGCATCCTCGTTTACTTTTTTTTTTGGTGCAGGTTTAACTTGCTTTTCTTTGGATTCGATAACGTGAATATCAATACGGGTAGTATTGTCCAGTTGCTCAATAAAGGAATAGGCTTGATCCATTGAATCAAATTGATATTCCTTTAGCCTATGTGAATCAAACTGAACATTACCCTTTTTGGCCCTCAAGGTAAATCCCACCCAAAACTGAATTGAGTTGGTTGTTGGTATATTAATTTCCAAAGGTTTTGCTCTCTGACAAAAATAGATGCCTTTTTTGGGTGGAATGTATTGATGCGATACATAGGCATCAAGGGGTACATAACCGGTTCCATTATCGTCAGTTTCTTTTCTTGGATAAAAATGACCAGCTAACCTATAGATCGCCACT
This sequence comes from Chitinophagales bacterium, assembly GCA_028278085.1. Lineage (GTDB taxonomy): Bacteria > Bacteroidota > Bacteroidia > Chitinophagales > JANQFB01 > JANQFB01. The sequence goes on along the minus strand of JANQFB010000066.1, from coordinate 4,081 downwards.
GTTCCTGGTTGTAAGGCTTCATGACCCCGGAAGATCTTTTTTATTTGGATAATCTTGACACTATAAATTTTTCCGCTGGCACTATCTCGAAGCGTTTCTTGCCTGATTATTTCCCCTTCAAATATATAGGGACTATTGCTGAACTTGAGGTTAGTTTTTTCATCAATCTGCCAATTCTCATTTTGACAAAATGAAGATAGCTGGCAGAACAATAAAGCTGTAATTGTGATTGTTAACTTCATCATTAAACAATTTAAAGGTTAAAAATAAACAAAAATTATACCATGTATTTAACTCGGATTTCTTCCTACCCTTTTCAATGATTCATCGACCGAATTTCCTTCTCAAGATCATCAATTAACTTGTTAACCTCCATGATCCGACTAAGTCTAGCCTTTCTGTTCTGCAATAGGTCGTTCATGACTTCATGCATTTCCTGTTCCTCCTTAATCAGTTTGTTAATAGCCATTGTATTAGCACGGCTGGGCATTGCTTTCAAAAAGGGATTGTATTTCTTTTTAAGTGCCGCTAAATCCTTTATTGGCCAGGCATTGTGCTGTTGCACCAACCTGGTTCTCTCTTGTCTTAGTTTTGCAATCTGCTCCATGAATTGGTCGCTATAAAACATCATTCCTCACCTATTTAGGTCTGCACATTCAAAGATCTCCACTAAAATACTCTCCAATTGTGCCGTTGACAGGCCACTGAGATCGGCAAATTGGAAGAAGGAATCGTTTTCCTTGATAAAGATCTCCACTGCAGCACGTCCACGTTGCTTTATTACCTGAAATCTTTGGCGTTGCCTGTCATTCAGGCGCGACACCAATGCTGTTGAGGATTTGTTTTCCGTTAACATATTTTGTTCGCTTTAACATCGAATTAAATACACGCTTGCCACATTGCTCAAAGAGTTGTGGCAAAACTTTCCGTCCAATAAAAAACCTAATTAATTATTAGATGGTTTGATATAAGCGAACAATAGGAAATGGAAAAGAAGGGTAGACTCTGCTGTACTGTCTTTCCCGTTTTTGTGATTGGCATTCCTTTTCATATTTTTTGAGATTAGTGTGGAAATTGCGCCTAAAATAAATACGAAAATTGAATTATCCAAATCATTTTTCATAAATTACCTATACAAGAAAACGTAAAAATAATGGGGGAAAATGAGTGGTAGTGCCTTTAAACAGACAAAGAAATGAAATATAAAAGTGCAGATTTCTTACGAGTAATATGAAAAAAATGCCAGAGCAACGTAATGTCAAAAGAATGACAGTACAGCTTTAATTTCCACACTAAAACTAATAACCGTCACCCTGGCAAATTTTTCAATTTCCTTTAAATCTATCCTGCTAATTCATCGATAAGGATGCACATATACTATTATTTTATCCCGCTAATTCATCAATAGCAGAAATGATTTGTTGTCTAATTCTATCATCAAATTTCTTTTTCTTTACTTGCCACATCTCCAATCGATGATACAAGTGTTCGATTTTCTTGAGTTGCTTTTCGTTGTAGTTATTAATATCAAACTCTGAAGGAGAATTAATTAACCCTAAGCAGATCAAGCAACTGATAATCACATCCATGAGTGTGGACAGGTTTGTTTGGAAGAAATTCGTAATACTCTAATTTAAGGCATTGGTTTAAAGTAAAAGGTAACGGTTTGTCAAAAATAGTTGGGGGCATTTTCATTGAGTTTTGATTTGTGATGCTTATCTTTCATCTAAAATTTTGAGATGAGAAATTTGATAGAAATGTGCAATTTGATTTCACCTCATAGAGTTAAGAACATCGAGTTGTTTGATAAAGCATTGTTGAGTAAGAAAGGGGAAAAGCTCAATCAGCTATATACAGGTATCGTCAAGGGACGTTTCAAATCTGATAATGACGCTGCCATTGCAATTTATCAGGCAGATTCATCGGATGGAAATTATAAGTCTTTAAAGTCTGGGCTGAAAAAGCGGCTCCTGAATAATATCTTCTTTTTGGATATCGAGAAATCATCTTTTAGCGATTACCACCAAGCTAAATTGAGTTGTAGTAAGATGCTTGCATGTGCTACAATTCTATCAACCTATGGAGCAAGAGATACAGCCATGAAGGTCGCTAAACAAACACTGAGCCAAGCTGCAAAATATGACTTGAACGTTATAGTCATAGCTTGTGCCCGAATACTGAAGGATTACTATACCCTCATCGGAGAATTGAAGGAGTATCAGAGCTACAGCGATTTGATCAGACAGCATCAAGGAAAGCTACAGGCTGACATATTAGCTGAGGATTATTACCAGGATCTTATTATTCATTACATCAAATCAGTATCCTCCAAAGCTGAGTTGGCAAATTTAGCAAAGAGGTACCTACGTGAGTTGAAGCCCCATTCCAAGAAATACAAGTCCTACACGCTGCACTACTATATGTACAGAATTGAGGGCTTGATGCACAAGATGACGGGTAATTATCGAGCAGCATTGAAGGCATATCAAGGGCTGATCAAATACCTGGAAGGGAATCGCTCATTTTACAACAAGAAACTCTTGGCGAATATCAACATTTACATGATTGACTGCTACGTGAATTTGCATGACTTTAAGAAAGGCGAAACCGCTGCGAAAGTCTGTGAGGAAGTCTTCCCTCCAGGGCACATCAATTGGTTTATCTTCAATGAGTCCAACTTCATTTTAACTATCCGGTCCTCAAACTTTATCAAAGCACATAGGATACTAAATGAAGTAATGGGCAATCTTGTGTTTGAAAATTTACCCCCTGACCGGAAAGAAAAATGGAAAATATTTGAAGCCTATTTCAATTTTATCCTGGAGACCAAAAAAACCGGGAAGGAAATTCCTAAACGTCCCGGAACCAGTTACTTTGATGTAGAGGCGTTTATTAAGGAAGTTCCGATTTTCAGCAAGGACAAAAGAGGATTCAATGTAGCCATCTTAATTATTCATATACTATTCATGCTGAGAAAGGAACGTTTTGGTGAAATAATTGATCGCATGGATTCCTTAAAAGTTTATCATAGCCGCCATTTGAAAAGAGAGGAGGATCGCCGTAGCAAGTTATTCATAAAGATGCTGCTGATCATGGAAAAGAACAGCTTTGACTATAGCAGAGTAAAACCCAAGACTGACAAATACTATCAGCAATTAGTCGGAGCTAAATTTATGTATGAGGGAACCGCACTTGATGCTGAGGTCATTCCCTATGAGGAACTTTGGCGTATTGTGCTGATGGAACTGAAAGGAAACTGAGTGGGCAGATCAGTGAGGTGTGCGCCTGATCGTATAGATATTCTGGCCACCATCAGCGGAGTAAGAGAAAAAGCCATTATTAAGGATGTGCCTTCTCACGGTATCGTAGCTAGTTTCAAATTCAGGGTGTAAGCCCTTTAGATAAGTTCTAGCTGCCCTTATGGCGGGAAAATCAGATTTCACCGGTTTGCCATTAATGGCTAATTCAAAATGTTCCCTGGGGGCTAAGATGATCTCACAGGAATAACTTTTGTCAGCGGAGGTGAAAGTATAGCTACCTTTGGCTTTGGTCTGCCTTAATAGCCAGGAGTAGGTAATTGAAAAGTCATCTCTTTTGTCCTTGAGAAAATCGTATACTGACTGAAAATCGGGAAAACTCTGATTCAGCAACTTTCCATTTTCCTTGACTTGATAGCTCCCGTGCTTTAGCTGCATTTAAGATGTACAGATTTAAACGTTAAAGGCTAAATAGTACAATGGGTTAAAAGTACAAAAGAATAAAAAGAAAAAATCCAATGGGTACATTGGATTTTTTCTTTTGGCCTCAAAAAAATAGCGTCTAATGAGAACCATGTGGAAAAATCAGAGCGATGTTTGACCTTTAAAATACTCGGGGAAAGCCTGGGTTAATTTCGCCCTTGCATCTCCATCCGCGGAAATGAAGGCTTTAAAATGATCACGTCTAAACTCGTTGATGTTGTTGAGTTCTCCGTCATACCACTGATCGAATTGACATTTTTGCGTACTCATTTTCAATTGTGTTTTGGTTAAGGAATTTGCAATTCAAGATGTCGCCCGAAGGGCGAAAATTTTTGGTAAAG
>JANQFB010000051.1 GCA_028278085.1 Chitinophagales bacterium | reverse complement strand
CCTGAGGCTACGAAGGCCCAGTTGTAACCGGTGTTGGGGGTGAAGAAGCGGGCGTTGGGATGGCTGGAGTTTCCGTAAACATCTACCTGGTCTCCGGTTTTACCGGCAAACATCCGGATGGCGTTGATGGAGAAAGGATTGACCAAGGGATCTTCCAAAGGCAGGTCGGCGATGGCAACGATCATGTGTGCATCGTAACCATAGCGGCGATCTTCACCATAGTCGATCCGGAACATAGCATCTTGTTGGTCAACGGGTGTATTCCGGTCGATGTTGTAAGGCTTGATAATGGATATCCCGACAATAGGATGGAGATTCCAGAATACCTGCAGGCCTTTACCACCGTCGGGGTTTTGCTCGGAGGCAGAGTCGGTAATGGTCAACTGGAAGTCAAAAGTGCTGCCTTCGAAAACGGCGTTTTCCTGTACCACGAGGTTCTTGGTCCGGCCATCTTCATCACCGGTAAAAGAAAGGGTCATGGCTTGGTTGATGTTGTGCTGATCGATGGCCAGGAAGATCTCTTCGGTAATGGCGCCGGCAGATTCACCGATGTAGATAAAGGTGCAGAGGTGCTCGTAAATATCATTTCCCTGCAAGGTGTCGGATCCGGATCCGCCTCTTTTACCGCGGCTATTCTTATCCCTTACGGTTTCGTAACTGATCGCATCAGGGATATCCACGCTAAATCTTGAGGGTAAAATACTGCCTTGTTCAGGTTCGGGAGTGATCTCCTTCTTCTTGCAGCTTTCAAAAGCCAAGGTAGAAGCGATAAATATCATCAGGCTGACAATTAATCTAAACTTATTCATGATAATGGTTTTAAGTGTCCGCATCTCGGGCAGACGGTTTAACAATTGATTTCTTTTTTGATCTTTCATACTGCGTATTTCATGAGTAATACACACCAGCTTCCATCTACCCCTATGAAAAAATCAAAAAAAATCGAACTTTTTTATAAACCGCTGATTATGAGGGAGAAAAAATGATGCCTTGCGATATTATGCCGTGTCACCTACCACCAGGTAGGGACACGGCATAATATCGTGGAATCATGATTGGTTGATGATATCGTACCTTGTCTCCGCAGGGGCGGGTTACACTGCTTCTAAACGAAAGCAGTTGAGAGAAAAAAAAATAATATGCTTGGATTGAGGAGATATTAGCTTAATGATTGTTAACTTTTTGACGATTTTCAAGCGAATAATTCTTTAGCGAATTTACCTTTTGAACTTTTCTATTGGCTTGTATGATAAGTACGTCTGAAATATAAGGATCATCCTTTACCCATCTTTGCAATACCTGATCCAGGTGATGAATGGTTTTTGCAGGGTCATATTCATGTATAACTTTTGACATTATGGGGGCGCTCCAGGCCAACCAGGCTTTATTGGCCGGGCTTTTAATGTATTGATCATTGTCCAATGCCTCCTGTAACATTTTTCTGCGGCGCTGCTCATTGGGTACCGGGTACAGATATACCATGGTGGTTAAAATAACTTTCGCCGGTTCGGTGTAGATCGACCGCGGATATTTTTTGATAAAATTCTCCAAACTAAGGTTATGGGATTCATCATAGTCTTTGGTTCCCCAAAAATAGGATTCATTGGCATAATGGACGGCATCCACAAAGGCATTGAATTCAAGCTGTTGGGTATAGGTTAAGGGCAGTATCTCAAAACGATGGCGGACTGTTAATTTTTCCGTGAAAGGATATAAATAGTATTCGAATGTCATCTCATAATTTCCTACCGGCAGGGCATACAGATTGGTATGTACAATGGATGTTCCCAAAATGGGATTCGGTGTTAATTTTATTTTCCCATAGTTTTTTCCCATGTGAGGGAAGTACATCGTGAATTCATTAGCCTGGTATTTCCGAGAATCCGGCGGCGGTGTGGTTTTATACCAGTCAACTTCTGATTGGTTAGCAAATCCATCAACAAAACCAAACTCTTTCTTGCGTATTTCTTTCCCTGAATCCAGGTTTTTTAACAGTACAATAAAATTGACGCCCACTTGGTAGCTCCAGATGTCGTTGATGGTATCTTTGGTGTTAGTGATCTTGGTAAATATTCTGAATGGCTCCCCATAGTAAAATTGGGCACGATTGAAATCCATTACCCGCAATTCAATGCCACGGGCGGAATCAGTATCTTGAGCATATAAGTAGAAATGGATAAAACTCAGCGGGAGTACGGACAATATGAAATACCAGTAATTCATCGCTTTATTGAATAACAAGTACGCCTTCGCGGAATTACTTGAAGATCGATCCAGCATAGTAAGATGATTATCCCTCTATTTTTGTGGATAAAAAAGTGCCCTTATTTCCGCTAGGGCGTACTCATTGGTTCATAAATATTTGCCGGTGGCCTTCACAATAGGTATGCGTATTAACCAGGGATATTAGCTTAATGATTGTTAACTTTTTGCCGGTTTTCAAGCGAATAATTCTTTAAAGAAGGGATTAAATGATTCTTTTCAGCTCGCAGTATCAGTACATCTGAAATATAGGGATCATCGTTTACCCATTTTTGCAGCACCTGATCCAGGTATTGAGTTGTTTTTATACTGTCATAATCATGAATAATTTTGGCCATTGAAGGGGCATTCGATGCTACCATAGCTTTATTGGCCGGGCTTTTAATGTATTGAACATTGTTGAGTGCTTCCTGTAACATGTTTCTGCGGCGCTGTTCATTGGGTACCGGGTACAGATATACCATAGTGGTTAAAATAACTTTCGCCGGTTCAGCGTAGATCGACCGCGGATATTTTTTGATGAAATTCTCTAAGCTAAGGTTATGGGATTCATCATAATTTTTGGTTCCTTTAAAATGGGATTCATTGGCATAATGGACAGCATCTACAAAGGCATTGAATTCAAGTTGTTGGGTATAGGTTAAGGGCAGGATCTCAAAACGATGCCGGACGCATAATTTTTCTGTGCCTGGATAAAGATAATATTCGAATGTCATCTCGTATTTACCTACCGGCAGTGCATACAAATTGGTTTGTACATTGGATGTTCCCAGGATTTGATGAGGTGTTAATCTTATCGTTCCGAAATTAAGACCCATATGGGGGAAATACATCGTGAATTCATTGGCCTGGTATTTCCGAGAATCCGGTGGCGGTGTGGTTTTATACCAGTCAACTTCTGATTGGTTACCAATTCGATCAACAAAACCAAACTCTTTCTTGCGTATTTCTTTCCCTGAATCCAGGTTTTTTAACTGTACAATAAAATTGACGCCCACTTGGTAGCTCCAGATGTCGTTGATGGTATCTTTGGTGTTAGTGATCTGGGTAAAT
>JANQFB010000041.1 GCA_028278085.1 Chitinophagales bacterium | reverse complement strand
GCAGGTGCTTACCGTCTGCCTTCCCGCCGTTTGAAAAACTTCAACAAAGCATTCACATAGGATTGATTGGTCCTGATATCGATCTTATCGGCGCCGCTTTTTAAAAAAGTTGTTATAAAATACTTTTCGTTTTCCTTAAAATAATTGTTATAGGCCTGACGGACACTTTTTTTATGGGTATCCATCCAGACCGCCTTGTTCGTTTCCGCATCAAAGATCCGGATCAACCCCACATCGGGAATTTCCTCTTCCCTGGGGTCGATGATCCTCAATCCGACAATGTCATGTTTTTTGCTGGCAATGTTCAGGGCATCTTCATAACCCTGGTCCATAAAGTCCGAAAGCACAAAGGCGATCGTCCTTTTTTTCATCACATTGTTAAAATACCGTAAGGTCTCTGCAATATTCGTGCCTTTATTTACCGGTTCGAAGTCGATCAATTCGCGTATAATCCGCAGTATATGGGACTTTCCCTTCTTCGGAGGGATGAATTTTTCAATACTTTCACTAAAGAAGATCACACCCACTTTGTCATTATTATTGATGGCAGAGAATGACAAAACGGCACATATTTCTGTAATTAAGTCATTTTTGGTCTGATTGACAGTTCCGAAGAAGGAAGAGGCGCTCACGTCGACCATCAGCATCACGGTCAATTCCCTTTCTTCTTCAAAGACCTTGATATAGGGGTGGTTGAAACGGGCGGTCACATTCCAGTCGATGGCCCGGATATCGTCGCCGAACTGGTATTCCCGCACTTCGCTGAACGACATACCCCGGCCCTTAAAAGCGCTGTGGTATTCTCCGGAAAAAATATGATTGGAGATCCCCCGCGTTTTGATCTCGATCTTCCTGACCTTCTTCAGTAATTCCGCCGTTTCCATATATTATTCTCCTCGGTTCTAGTTCACCTTGTCCGCCAAAATCCGGATACGGCGGACTCACACTCAAAACTCACTCTTCACACTCTTCTAAGGTACTTCCACCGAGTTTAATATATCTGCAATAATATTTTCCGTGGTAATATTCTCCGCTTCCGCTTCATAGGTGATCCCGATCCGGTGCCGGAGCACATCATTACAGACGGCCCGCACATCTTCCGGAATCACATAACCCCTTCTTTTGATAAAGGCAAAAGCTTTGGAGGCGAGCGCCAGGTTAATGCTGGCCCTGGGTGAACCGCCGTAGCTGATCAAATGTTTCAGGTTCGTTAAACCGTAATCCTCGGGATCCCGGGTGGCAAATACGATATCGATGATATACTTTTCGATCTTTTCATCCATATAAACCTCTTTGACCGTATTTCTGGCATTCAGGATGTCGGCGGGTTTAGCCACCTGGTTAATCGTGGCGGCGGTATGCTGGAGGTTTTGCCGGATGATCTGCCTTTCTTCTTCCTTTTTAGGATAGGTGATCACTACTTTTAACATAAAACGATCGACCTGTGCTTCGGGCAGCATATACGTTCCTTCCTGTTCGATCGGGTTTTGGGTAGCCAGTACTAAAAAGGGCTCTTCCAGTTGAAAGGTTTCTTCCCCGATGGTGATCTGCCGCTCCTGCATCGCCTCCAATAAGGCGCTTTGTACCTTGGCCGGCGCCCGGTTGATCTCATCGGCCAGGATGAAATTGGCAAATATCGGGCCTTTCTTCACCGCGAATTCATTTTTAGCCTGGTTGTAGATCATCGTTCCGATAACATCGGCCGGTAAAAGGTCGGGAGTAAACTGTATCCGGCTGAACTTGGCATGGATAGCATTAGCCAGCGACTTGATCGCAAGGGTTTTTGCCAATCCGGGGACGCCTTCCAGCAGAATATGCCCCTGGGCCAATAGCCCGATCAATAATCGTTCGATCATATAATTCTGACCCACGATCGCCTTACCGACTTCCATTGTTAACAATTCGACGAAAGCGCTTTCCCGGTGGATCTTTTCATTGATAGCATTGATATCTACCGATGCTGCAGGATTTTGAATCGTTTCCATAAGAAGTATTGATTTTATAAAAGTTCCGTCATTCGACCGGTGATCATGAATGAGTTTCAATCGCCGGTGGTCAAACGGTTTATTAACAACAATCGTGCAAAATTATTGTTTTTCATTTGCTTTTTTAATAGATTAAATTGTATTTTCATGCTTCCAGGAAGAATTACCTGAGCTTCCTGTCTCATTCAGAGCCAAGCCTTCCCTATTGTTAAGTCCGTTAATTATATTTCCGGGTTTTCGAACAGAAGATCGATCAACTATTATCCATCAAAAAAAATCCCATGCTAAACCTTAAACACTTATTCATTACACTTCCCCTCACACTAATATTTTCCGGCTATTTATCGGCCCAAAATATAAATCTATTATTCTCCGAAGGATTTGAAGGAGGAGCAGGCTCCGCATTTGACCTTAATCTCGGAGGTGGCTCCGGCAGCAACCAATGGGTCATCAATGATTTTTACGACGGAATGGGTGTGTATCCCCATACGCCCAGCCAGACGATAACCGCCGGAAACCAGGGTGTTATCCCCCAACCCAACGGCTTCTATTTGCATATCCGGGATCATGTCGGCGGGCCCCTCAACAATAATTTTCACCCGGATAATGCCAGCAACCGGTGGGCGATGATGAATACCGGTCTGTGTACGCAGGGTTATACATCCGTAAGCTTGAATTTTTGGTGGCTCTGTTCGGGTTCTATCAATGATTTCGGAGAAGTGTATTACAGTACCGATGGCGGCAATAATTGGTTGCTCACCACCAATTCGGCCGGTCAAACCAAGTATAAAGATACCACCCAGTGGACATACAGCAGTATTGAAGATACCGCTTTTGCCGGGCATGATAACCTGCTTTTTGCCTTCCGGTGGTTAAACGACGGTGTTAATACCGGAGATAGCCTGCCCTTTGCTATCGACGAAGTCGCCATTGTGGGCAAATTCGATACCGCTGCAGCAAGCCTTGGCCCGATGGAGATCACCTCCGTCAATCCCAGTGTTGTTTGTCATAATGATCCCGTTAATAATTTCCTGGTCATGAACTTATCGATTACCGATACCTTGTGCGCCGGGGATTACCGGATCGAATTGTCCGACTCCAACTGTAGTTTCGATAATCCGACGGTGATGGGAAGCTTTGCCTTACAAGCGGTAAACCCCGCCAATTTTCTCATCCAGGGTACTTTTTACCTGCCTACGACCCTTGACCAGGCTTCTTGTTATTGCTGGCGGATCAATCGCATTAGTGCACCGACATTTTACGGAACGCCCAGTTCTTTTTGCTTTACCATTACCGATTGCCAGGATTCTATCCGTATTGCGGATACACCGGCCGTTTTAAGAGATCCGGTGGGTCAAATGAATGTCTGCCGCAACAGTGTGATCGATGTTCCTTTCTTTTCCTATGGCGGCTTTAATTCCGGGAATGATTACACCCTGGAATTATCGAATGCCGGTGGTAGCTTCAGCAACCCTACGGTCATAGCCGGGCCGGTTTTGGATAATACGACTTATGACACTAACTTATTCGGGGTTTTCGAACCGGGAGTTATTTCCGGGCAGTTACCGGCGGCTGTTGCTACGGGATGCAATTACTATATCCGGGTTAGCTCCAGTGATCCGGCTGTATCCAGCCCACCTTTCGGACCCTTTTGCATCGATTCCTGTGATGTAAGCTTAAACAACAACATGGACCTGACCGCCTGTGTTACGTTCCATGATTCCATGTGTTTTAATTTGCCGCTGGATATCAATACCTGGGGAGCAAGTGTTTCTTATGGCCCGGGTAATGAATTCGAGGTACAACTATTGGATGCTGACGATCTCCAGGTCGTGAACCAGGGCCTTTTGGGAAGCCTGTCGGGTAGTGGTTCGGGAACCTTGCAGCTCTGTGTGCCGGATTTTGAAGACCTTGGCGGGATACCCCTGGCTACCGGTGATTATTACCTGAGGGTTAAAGCTTCGGAATCGTCGGATATTACCGACCAATGGAGCAATATCATCCGGATGACGATCAATGGCATCGATGGCCGTCCGCTTAGTGTCAGCGGATCGGAAGATACGGTGGCTTGCCTGGCTTCCGAAGTTTTTTGCTTTACCCTTTCCGGGAACGATCTTCCCCAAAGTTCTCAATACGAGGTTACGTACAGCAATCTCATCGAAGCCACCTATACCTGGCAGCCGCCAAACCCACCTTTACCCACGGTTTGTTTTAATCCGGCGAACCTGGCGGAAGGAACATTATATGTTTCTTTCCGCGAAAAACAAGGCGACCAATGTTCCGCAACCACCGAGGCGGTGGATTCCGTTTATATCTCCTGCGGCAGATATACTTATATAGATGGTGATCTCAATCCTTGTGCCGGAGATACAGTAACCTATACGGCCGGAAATGTGCTATCGGGAGCGTTCTATCAATGGTATACCGGCAGCGCAACAGTATTGTCGGTATCTAACCATTCGACAACAGTGATGTGGCCAGCCTCTGGCATGGAAACGGTTAGCCTTACGGTTGTCGACCCAACGGGGTCCCATGTGGTATCCGATACGGTTAGCATCCATCAAGCCTGTGTTTGGCCCGGGGATACGGATAATGACCTGGTGGCCGACAATAACGATCTCTTACCCATCGGTGTTCATTTCGGCTTGTCAGGAATATCCCGGAACCAGGTCGATATCGATTGGCGTGGCCATGGAAGTGCAGATTGGGGAGTGGAACAGGCGAACGGATGGGATGCTAAATTCGCCGATTGTAATGGTGACGGGATGATCGATGCGCAGGATACGATGGCGATCGTACAGAATTACAGCCTGATCCATAGCAAGACCGGAACGCTGCATGCGGGTAAAATGACGGATCCGGTGTTGTCCTTTTACCTGTCCAAGACGGTTGTCGGCCCGGGAGAAATGGTTAGCGCACCTATTATGATAGGCGATGATGCCATTTCGGTCAATCATCTATACGGCCTGGCTTTTGATATTCAACTGGATCCTGCCTTGATCGATACGAGCACCGTTAGTATTTCCTACCAGGATTGCTGGCTGGATCCTACCGGAACCGTTCTGATGACCCTGACCCGCCATCATCCACCCGCCGGGAAATCCGAAGGTGTTGTGGTGAAAACGGATCATGAAGGGAATTCCGGTACCGGACAGATCGCTATATTGAGCTTTCAAACACTTTCTTCCATTACTACCGTGGAAACGATGGACCTTGAATTTACCGCCTACCTGGCCGTCGATACGGCAGGAGCGCCGATAACGCTTAATGTTGAACAAAGTCAAATCACCATAGATCCTTCATTCATAGGGATCCCATCACCCGATATTCGACCGGCTTCCCTGGAAATATTGCCCAATCCTTTTCAACAGACTACCCGGATCCGCTATACCCTGCCTGAAGAGGCTTTGACAGCGATCAGGATCTATGACCTATTGGGTAAACAGGTATTCCAGCACCTTGCGGGAATGCGTGCGGCCGGACAGCATGATCTGTTGCTCGATGCCCGGGCTGCCAGCCTTTCTCCGGGGATATATATGACCAGGCTGGAAGCGGGGAAGCGGCTGTTAATGGCTAAGTTAGTGGTGATAGAGTGATGATTGTTTTGATCCGGGTTGAGGGTTAAGGGATGTTAAGGAATCCAAGCGGACGCCTAGATCAGATACGCTTAGATCATTTAACGGTTTAGCAAGGGAATGTAGGCGTTCCACGGGCCGACTTCCTGTCGGTATTGTTTGGCCATTACCCGCGCTATTTGAGCGATATGTGATTGATCATGGACCACCCAGGTAGCCAGGAGCTCCTTCAGGGTTACTTCCCCGAAATCGGGGTGAATGCCGGTAAGCGACAATTGGTCGTCGGTCAGTGAGAAGGCCTGCAGGGTTTGGATATTCTCTCTCCTTAGCGTTTCGAACTCGGTTAACAGCTCATCGATCGATTTTCCCCGGCTGTTATTGAACTGGGCAAAGCGGTCAAAGGGTTCGAAAGTTTTATTGGCCTGATCGCTTAAAATGATCTTGACACGGGGTATCCAATCCGTCTTTTCCCCGTGGATCAGATGGCCCACAATATCGAAAGGGCTCCAGCTATCGGGGCCTTCATTTTGGTGGACCCAGCCGGTGGGGAGGTCTTTCAACCAGTCGTTCAGCACAGCAGGGGTGCGGCTTAGGACGGGTATGGCTTTTTCGAGATTGAAATCCATTTTCCATTATTTGCTGTCGTTAAAATTAAGGGCTTTGCCTCAATTTCGATTCAAGAAATTAGAAATTAGGTTATAATTTATCCTTTAAATATCAATTGTTTATAAATATGTCCCTCGCCCGTTTAATAAAATAATGGACAGTTTATCATGAAAAAGTGACCGTTTACTAAATAATGTTTCGAGAGCCAATATAATATCATTAGTATTGCTCAGAGCACTGCAATTATCCGTTGACTATGCTAAGAACTGTCATTATTGACGACGAGGATAGCAGTAGAAATACCTTATTTGAATTATTAAAAAATGTATCACCGGAAGTTTGGGTGATGGCTTCGGCCAAGACAGTCAGGGAAGGAGTCGATATTGTAAACCTGAACAAACCGGATCTTGTTTTTTTTGATCTTCATTATCCTGATGGATCGGGAATAGATATTCTTAAATCCATCAACAACCTCCTGGCCAAAAAGATCGTCGTAACCTCGCCATCTATCCTGGCGGAAAAAATGCAAATGGTCCCGGAGGTAAGTGTTTTACACAAACCTGTTAACAAAGCCAGGCTCAGGGAAGCCATACAGGATGTTTTCCGGGAAAAAAAAGACAAAGGACCCATTCCCGATATCAGGTTTCTTCCGGACAGCCATATCCCCAATAGCCGGAAGGACGATTTGGTGCGCTTACCGGGCCAGCATGGTTTTGAATCTTTTCACCTGGATGAAATTATCCGTTGTGAGAGCCTGAGCAACTATACCAAATTGATCAAAACCAACGGCACTACCGTAACGATCAGTAAAACCCTCAAGTACATGGAATCCCAATTAGGGGAATTTCCCTTTGTGCGGATCCATCGCTCACACCTGATCAACTTCAATTATGTGGTGAAATATATTAAAGGCCGCAAAGCCAAGGTGATCCTGACGGATGCCTCTCCGCTGGATATTGCCCGGAACAAAAAAGACTATTTTCT
>JANQFB010000028.1 GCA_028278085.1 Chitinophagales bacterium | reverse complement strand
CCCATCCCGGTGACACCTCCTGGAAAGAGATCAGCGTGGCATCCGAAGCAATAGCCGCCTTGAGGATGGCTTTATGATCATCATTGGTCTTCAAGACATTAAAATGGGCCACTTTCAGGTCTGCAGCCCCCGACAATACCTTGGGCCTTTGGTAGATATGGGTAAAAATGGCTGTAAAGGTCACCAAACCCATAAACAGTGTCCATAGGGATGTTTGCCAGCGCTCTCTTACCAGGAAAAACAAGCCAGCCAGTGCATAGCCGAAGATAACCGGGAAGGCAAAGGCCTGGTACATCGTGATCCAACTGTTAAAAGAAGGCATCAGGAAAGGTATTGCCGGCACTGTCCAGGCCACATAGCCCCAAAATTTACTTTTCTTCATCTATCCCAGTGTTGTTTTGAAAATAATTACGGATCCCGTGATCGGCAAGGTTCCAGGAAGCAAGGGAATAGGATTCCTGCTTCGCCAGGTATCCGGCTATGCGTTCCCGCAAAACCTGTGCCTGTGATTTTCCGGTGTACCGACGGTTTCTTTTATATGACGTATGATCGCTGAATAGATATTTGTGCCGGTGCAAGGTTGGTAGTGTTTTGTCCGACAGGTTCAACAGGTAATTGGTATCGACGGCAGAAGCATAGGTTTGATTGATATTATAGCCGGCGATAAAAACATCCCAGTTCACAAAGCACAGGGCGATCATCATATAATAGGCTGCCCAGGTATTCGACCGGATCAGGTAAAATACCGAACGCACCTCCTTTATTTTAACGATCAGCGTCAGGAGGCCGATAAGGGTCAACCCTAAAAAGATCATAACCTCGATCCTCTTGTAGGCCAATCCGTAATAGCTGATATAATGATAATTTCTCAGCCCTACCGAAACAGCCAGGATCATATTTTGAACGATCCAGCTATACGCGAGGATCTTCAGCCATTTATTGTTGCGATAGAAATTTTGGTTCCGCCGAAAGAAATACAGGATCAGGGCCATAGACATCAGTATGCTGAATATCAGCCAATAGGTACCGGCATGCACAAATTGAGACAGCTCTATGCCTGTCGGGATATTATTCCCCAACCAAACCCAGTTGAAATCTATGATATTGACAATCAGCAGGAGCATATTGAGCAAGCCCAGCAATAACAGGCCGGATATGTATTCATTCTTCAAGGCCAACATCTTAAAACGGGTAAAGGGCGGCACATTTTTTTGATCCCCGGAGGAAAGGGTTATCCGTTTCCTTCTGGTCCTTAACAGGAATTCCGGGTGTTTGTTTTCCCGCTCTGTCAAATAATTTCCGATCTTCCTTATCAATGCACCGCTGAGGATCAGTGCGCCGGAGACCATAAACAGGAGCCAGCCAAAGGAAATATTGTCCAGGAACAGGCTGAGCTTTTGCCAGATCTCTTTCCAAAACCGGATCGTCAGGTTGTCAAAAACCGGGTTAGCCCATTTATAGACCTGGTAAAACACCAGCGCTACAACTATAGGTAAAAGCGCGAGCCTCAGCTTGTGGAATGAAACCGGGAATTTCCCGATCTTGAAAGCAGGTGTCTTTTTTTTCCAGAATTTCAGCCCCATCACATAATTCGTCAGTGCTGCGGTGATCACATAAAAAGAAGATCGCAATTCCGGCTGATGGATAAACCCTGTCAATATCAGAAAGGAGGTGATATGGGCGAACTTGGAGATACCCGTATTGGAAACCACCACCATCACCCCGGAAACCAAGAATCCAATGGCAGCCTGCCAGGCATATTTGTTGTAGCGGATGGCAGGGTACATGTAATATTGGCACATCAATAAAAAAGTGGAGAATAGCAGCAAATTGATGCCCATCTTTTCCCGCCAGAATAAGAAGTGGTATAAGATCAGGCCAAGGCTGAAGCAGTAGTTAAAAATATTTTGCCGGGGGAAGGGATGCTCCTTTACAGAAGCCATGGAAAGGGTTTGGTCTAACATAATGGAAAGTTTATTGTTTCAAAAAGTACTTTGAAATACAAAGCTAACAAAATCAAAACGACACCGGCAATAAAATATTATAGGAAAGGATCAAAAAAAATTCAGGGAGCGATATTCGTAGCAATAAAAATCCCGGCCAAGCATTGCCTGACCGGGATTTTTATCAACTAGGGGGTGTTATTGGTAAATTAGGTTTACTTGGAACTTAATTATTTTGTACCAATACTTTTTCCTGTTTCACCTTCGCGATCCAGAATAATGATCGACCCGACTTCTCCATCTTTATCAAAGATGATGATAGCGCCGGGAATTGTGGTGAAATGAACGGTAGAACCCACCTGCAACTCTTGATTAGTGGGCATCGTCTTCATTTCATCACCATTCTTAAGGTCTCTGATAGCATAGGCAACCTCCGAGGAGGAAACGGCTTCCTTGTCGAAGACAAGGCCGAGGCCCATCGGATTATTCCTGTTATTCCAGGAATCTCCGAAGCTATTGGAGACATTAAGAGAACTGAATCCGAGGATTAGTCCAAAAAGTAAAACAATTTTTTTCATTTTTTTGAATAATTTTTTTTTGGAGTTACCAAATAATACTGTAAAGTAACGACTTTATTATTTTTAATCATAACATTTGGCGAATTAATTTTCCATAAAAGTCGATTTTTTTTGAACCGAAAAGTTTTCAGATCCTGATCCAAGGAAAATAGATCGTTTGAAACCCTTGTTATGACTAGGTTTGTTGAATGATAGGAAGCGTTTTGCCGCTTGGAGAAGGATCCGGTGCCAAATGACCCGCATTGACCCCCCAAAATATCGCTGATCGGCTCATTTGGAAGTATTGACAACCTCCCCGGATTGCCTCATCATCGCCAGGTTAGGGATGGCGGATCAGCAGTTTGCGGCCGATCATATAACTTATTCCACCTTGCTGAGCAGTTCTTCCATGGAAACATCTGTGGCGGCAGTTGCGGAAACCCCGGTATCCACCGTGACACGCAGGGCCTGTAGTCCCTTAACACCCTGCAACTCTTCAATTTCCAGTTCCTCGACTTCTTTGGTAAGGTATCCCCTGGATTGGAGGAAGGCAATATACTTCGAATATTCGACCATTTCCTTATGCTGGGAGAAAATGATGGCAATTTTTCCGGGTTGGGTTACTCTTTCCCGGCTACCCTTAACCATAGCCTTGTCGATCCGTTTTTTGACGATCTCATAGCGCATATTATAAGTCCCTTCCACATCGAATTGTTTTTCATCAACCCGGAACTGAATAGCGAGCGGTGCGCTGTATACCAGGATCAGGTGGGTGGTTTTCAGGGGCAATTTTAAGTCCGGTACCAGGCTTTCGGTTTTTCTGGCGATCTCACACATAATCATCAATTGCCACAACCGGAGATTTTGAAGGTACATCGGCCCGAAATGGTTGTTTCTCATGAGGGATTCGCCGGTGTACATGGTATATTCGACGCCATCGGTCTTGTACTTTTCAAAATAATGAGGGAATTTTTCCTGGGCTTTCTCCTCTTCCTCGTCTAAATAGGCGCTGATGGTATTGTTGATCAGGGTTACACTTTCCTCATAATCTTTTCGTTTTTCATACACAAAACCAAGCTTCTTGTCCAACGCTTTCCGGTAGGCGCTTACCGCTTTGGTGATGGCGGGATCACTATTTTCCAATTGCCTAAACAACGGATCCAATTCCTGAGTAATGAATTCATTGATGGTAAGCTCATCGCCGGAGGCTAATCCCGACTTTATCTTGGCGATGTAATTATCCAGCCGGAATTCCAATTCTTCATAAATGGGATATTGCTTCAGTTCATTGATCGTCCGGACCACCCGCTTGCCCAATTGCATGTGGCGGACCAGATCGGTTTGAATAGCTTTTGCCCGTTCAACGGATGATCCCCGTATGTCGGACTGCCCGTATAAGGGAAACACATCTTTAAAAACAATGGGTTCGAGGTCAGGCGAGCGGCCATTTTCCTGTCCGTTGACAAAATGTGATGCCGCCTGAACAAAGCGCCATTCGACAGTGGGGTGAATAGCCGTATATTTTTCTTTGATCACTGCCTGTATCTGGTTTTGCAGCTCATCGATGCTTCTTCTGGCGGCAATGGCAAACAAGGGTATGACGTCTTTGAGCTTGAGCAGCGAAAGCGCATTTAGTTCACAGGGAGTCGGCGAGCCCAATTCCAGGACGCCGATCGGTTTATTGTCGTAAAACAAGGGTATGACCACAACATTCCGGAATCCTTTGTCCTGCATATTTTTTTCAATGGCTATAAGGTTCTCATGGCTGGAAAGATCGTCGACGATCACCGGACCGGCTTGCATAAACGCCCGTTCATAAACAGATCCCTTCATATCCGACTCCTGCAGGTTATCCGGTCGATCCAGGAAAATGCTGTTCCAGATCTTCCTGCCGGGATCATTCATCTTTCCTTTTTCATGATCGAATGCCACCAATCCCAATTTTAGGTCCCGCGTCTGAAAGAGGGAGCGGAATTTCGCTTCCAAGCCACTGATCTTATCTTGCGAGATGATCGCATCCTTTTCCAAAAGATCATCCTTCAGCGTGGAAAAAATATCCTGCTCGCTGACATCTGTCATGGTATAGGTAACAAAGCCCTGAAATTCAAAATTTTCCGGGGGCAATGTTTGCATCCATTGGCTGATGTTATGAGGGTCGTTCATCAGCTTGTTGATCTGTTTTTCGGTCAGTTTCCTGAGTTTCTTGTGATGCACCACATCCAAAAAGCGGCTATCGACCTGGATATTATAGGCTTTTTCCAGGCCTGTTCCGGGCTCCTTCAGCCGTATGATCACCGGAGCCTTAAGGCTGATATCGATCCCGTAAAACTTTTTCAGAATAATGAAATTAGCCGCCAGGTATTTGGAAGCCTTCATAAAGTTGATATCCTCCTCACTTTTATCGAAGGAGGCCGCCATGAATAATTCATCGAATTTTGGGGTGGAATGAAAGCTCGTAAAGTTGAATGGAATATTTACCGAGTAAATAGCATCTTCCTTTACGGCGGGCGGGAAAATAGCCGACATCATGAGGTCGATGGTATCCTTATGCTTACCGATCAGGCTTAGGTCATGGATCGGTTGGTATAATGCCGGCGCTTTGGCCAGCCTTTTTTGTATGGTCTTCGCTAATAAGTCTTTCGAGCCGCCCGGAGCATTGGCCCGCTCTTCCCAAAAACGGATCAGCGGCAAAAAACTCAATACGCTTGCATAAGGAAAATCGTCTAATTGCTCACAATTATCAACGTCGAAATTCCGCTGATTGATCTCATGTTGTTTGGATTGGCTTTTCATAGGGGTTGGATTTAGCGGTTATTATTACAGACGAATGAAAGCAAAGAATATTTTAAAGTCGGGGTGTTTATGTTCGGTATATTTTCAAAAGTCAATAACTAAGGATACTGCTTACGCCATCATTATGGTTCGAGAAAGAATGATGAAGGCGGAATGATGAAGGATGAAGACCGAATGATGAAGGAAGAATGAGGAAGCAATTTTCCTTCCTTCTACATTCAACATTTATCATTCATCATTCTACCTTTCCCATGTTCCCGGTTTAATAGTGTTGATCCCATAAATATAGGGTATTCCTGGTTTCCCGTCCAGTATTGGCCCCAAAAAGGTATCGCAGACTAAGCTTTTGAAGTCTATGTATGATAATAATAAAGCCTATGAAAAGAAGATCCGGAACTAAGTAGTTACACGTATTTTTTCTAAAAGATTCTCTGGCGCGCATCCTTTTAGGTAGAAATGCGTACAAATCGGTAGCCCCGAAATCTAACTGATTTCAGAATTAAGAGCAAACCGCAAGGCAATGAAAACCACTCAAATTACTGTTGGAACCAACTTCCTTGATTTTATTTACAAGTTAAATAAAACCATGGTTGATCAGAAGTTGATGCTTGTTTATGAAGGAGAGGTGAATCAAGCGATTACCAAGGCGTTCAGCAATCTCGCTGAAAAGAATATGGAAGAATTCGAAGAGAGTACGACCACTAAAATGCGTGTTTATCATGTTATGATCGAATGTTTGCAAAACATCTGTAAGCATGCCGATGACATCGAAGGTGAAAGTGGCGTGAAAACACGGGCCATTTTTGTGGTGGGTAAAGAACAAAATGAATATTTCGTTTCTACCGGCAATGTTGTGATCAATGAAAAGTTACCCCATATCGAAGAATGGGTAACCATGGTCAATTGCCTGGATGAAGATGATCTGAAAAGTTTGTACAAGACCCGGATCAAAGAGGCCAAGATCTCGGAAAAGGGTGGTGCAGGCTTAGGCCTCATCGACATCGTCAGGAAGACCGGCAACCAGTTGGAATATCATTTTGAACCTTTGGATGATAATTATTCCTTTTTCGTCCTGAAATCGAAGATCCCCAGAAAAACCAAAGTGCAGGTATCTGCGATTGCATAGCCTCCTTGGCAATATACTACAACCCCTTTATGGTTTCGTGAAGGGGTTTTTTTGTAGCCATTGAATACTTGGCGGCGATGGCCGCTCACCTCATCGAGCAACGCATACCGGCAATTATTTTCCACATTCTACCCGGCCATACGCACCAAATAATAATAGTTTGCTGAAATTCGTATCGTGAAGATCCTCCACACAGCAGACTGGCACCTGGGCAAGCGACTGGACCACTATTCCAGGCACGAAGAGCAATGTGCCGTTTTGGTGGAAATAACCGGTATCGTTGAACAGGAAGCGGTTGATGTGGTATTGATCGCCGGAGACCTGTTCGACACTTTTAATCCGCCGGCCGAAAGCACCGAACTTTTTTACCGGACCCTAAAAAGGTTATCTGGCGATGGCCAGCGTGTTGTTATCGCAATCGCCGGAAACCACGACTCTCCGGACCGTATCGAAGCGCCCGATCCCCTGGCGCGAGCCTGCGGGATCCTGTTTGCCGGTTATCCGGACACCCAAATATCACTGGGCGGAGAGGATATCACCGTTACCAAAAGCGAACCGGGATTCCTGGAATTGCAGCTTAACGATTATAGCTATCCGCTGCGCTTGCTATTGACCCCTTATGCCAATGAATTCCGGTTGAGAAAGTTTTTGGGGATCCATGATAAAGAGGGATCGCTGAGGGATCTGCTGGAATCCCGGTGGGCTTATCTGGCGGAGCAATACTGCGATCCGGAGGGTGTGAACATCCTCATGGCTCATCTGTTTTTTATGCAAAAGGGTGGCGCCATACCGGAAGAGCCGGAATCGGAAAGACCGATTGTTCATGTGGGTGGAGCCCAGGCGATCTACCCGGAACAAATTCCCGAGGGTATCCAGTATGTTGCCCTGGGCCATCTTCACCGGCCCCATAGTGTTAGGCAAGAGCCCTGTCCGATGGTTTATGCCGGTAGCCCGCTGGCCTATAGCTTTAGTGAAGCCGGTTATGAAAAATCGGTGATGCTGGTCGATGCCGAGCCTGGCAAGCCGGTCAGTTGCCGTTCCATACCGCTGAGTCAGGGTAAACCCCTGTTCCGGAAAAGGTTTGAAGCTGTCGATACCGCCATCGGGTGGTTGAAAGAAAATCCCCAAGCGCTGGTGGAGCTGACGATCGTTACGGATCAATTCCTCACAGCCGAAGATCGTAAATTATTGGCTACGGCCCATAACGGGATCATTACCATTATCCCGGAGCTCAGGGATCCTGCCTTAGTAACGGGCGATGCTCAACGGCCCATTCATCCCGACCAGGATATTTATACCCTTTTCCGGGATTATTTCCAATCCAGGCATGGGGTCTTGCCCGGGGAGAAAATGGAATTATTGTTGAAGGAAGCCCTTGCCGCGGAAGAGGAATGATCTTGAATCCTTGTCGATGATCCCCCAAAGGCTTACCATAAAAGGCATTTATTCCTACCAGCAGGAACAAACCATCGATTTCGAATATATGATGGATAGCCAGTTGTTCGGCATATTCGGTCCGGTGGGAAGCGGTAAGTCGACTATCCTGGAAGCGATCACCTTTGCCCTGTACGGGGAATCGGAGCGGCTGCATCAGCGGGATAACAGGGGCTATAATATGATGAACCTCAAATCGGATGAGTTGCTCATCGATTTTATTTTTGAAGCCAGCGATGAAAAGCTTTACCGGTTTACGGTGAACGGTAAACGTAACCGCAAACACTTCGAAAAAGTAGCCACCTTTGAGCGGGCCGCCTACCGGCAGGAGTGGGATGGCTGGAAGCCGATAGAAACAGGATCAGCTACATCGATCATCGGGCTGAGTTATCAAAACTTCCGGCGGACGATCATTATTCCACAGGGCAAATTCCAGGAGTTTTTGTTTTTGGGGGATAAAGACCGGACGCAGATGATGAAAGATATTTTCCAGCTCCACCGTTTTGACCTTTTCTACAAAACCAACATGCTGGCAGCCAGGACCCTTGCTGAAAGGGAGCATTTGTCCGGGCAGTTGACCAAATATGAGGAAGTTAGCGAAGAGCGGATCCGGGAGGATCAGGAAAAGCTAACGACCATCGAAAGCCGGCTGGGAACCCTGCAAAAAAAATATGAACAATTGACGAAGGAGGAAGAGGCGCTCAAAGGGCTCCGGGAGAAATTCCAGGCTCTCTCGGACCTCCGTGAACAGTTATCTGCGATGATGGCGGAAGGCTCTTCCATAGCCGATCTTACCAACCAGGTGAAAACATATGAATATTGTCTGATCCATTTTAAAAGTGAATTGGACAAGTATGAGGCCTATCGCCGCCAGCAAGCGGAACAGGAACAAGAACTTCGGGCTAAAAAGGAAAAGTCTGCTACCCTGACCCGGGAATTGGAAGAAGCAGAAGCGGCATTTTTACCGGTTAAGCACCGGTATGATGATCGTGCTCAGGTTAAGTCAGCCTTGGAAGAGCTCAAACTGATCATCCGGATCAAGGAGGCCGGTATCGCCCGGCAAGCCCTGGAAGAAAGGCTGAAAAAAGGCAAGCAGGTGGTTGACGAACGCTTAAAGGCTTTGCAAACAAAGGAAACGGAAGCCCAACAACTGGCCCATAGCTTAGCTGCCAACCGTGCCGCCTTGCCCGATCTCGGACAAATTGCCGAGGTAAAGGCCTGGTTCGGTAAAAAAAACTACCTTTCCACAGATCTGGAAAAACTGCGGCAAAAGATCACAATCGAAGAGGAACAAACCCGGGAGCTTACCCGCCAGGTGAAAGCCCTGATCCCGGCAGGGCTGCCCGATAAGGCCATTGACTCGGCTCCTGATGCGATAAACCTCCTGGAGTCGGCCGGCAAAGTCCTTGAGGAAAAGATCGCTGCACTTGATGAGGACAACCAGGCGTTGAAGCTGCATGAAGAGCTGGAACAATGGGTTCAGCAAGTGAAGGATGGCAAACCCTGTCCCCTTTGTGGTTCCGACAGTCATCCGGCCATCCTGGAGCTAAAGGATGTGGACCGGGAGCGTGAAAAAATTGCCCGAATGCAATCGGCGATAAAAAAGGAGCTCGATTCGCTGGCGGAAAACCTGAAACAACTAAACGGAATAAAGATTCGGCAGGAAGACCTGCAACAACAACGGCAATCCGACCGGAAATCCCTGGAGGCGATGGAGCAGGCCTACGACAAACATTTGAAAGATTTCCGTTGGGAAAATTTCGATCCGCAAGATGAAAAGTCTGCCAATACCAGGATTGCTGATGCGGCGGCGCTACAAAAAAGCACGGAGCAACAGCAACAGACCCAGGAGCAACTTACGGGTACCCTGGCCCGACTGAAGAAGGAATGGGAATCGGCGCGGTCGCTTTTGGAAAAGCTGGAACAGGAAAGATCGGGCCTGGATGCGGAGCAAAATACCCTGGCTTCACAATTACAGCAGCTTGGTTTGGCAGATTACGACAACCGGACCATTGCGGACCTGGAAGCGGAAGTGTATCGGCAATCGGAAGAATTGACCGGGCTGGAAGAAACATATCTACGGATGGAAAAAAACATCCGGGAAAGCCAGCAGCAAAAGAATGTGTTGCAGGGACAATTGGAGGAAAGCCAGCAAAACTTTCATCAGGTGGAGCGACAATTCCAACAATTGCAGCAGGACCTCGACACCAAAGTGCAAGGTTCGGAATTGAAAGACCTTAAAGCGATCAGATCGGTACTGGCAACGAACCTCGACCTCCAGGCGAGCCGTCAGACAATAGAGGATTATAATCGTCAACTGCATACCCTCCGGGAAAATAAGCTTCAACTGGAAAGATCCCTGAAGGGTCAGACTTTCGATCAAAAGCGGTATGACCTGTTATCGGAAGAATTGGCTGCCCTGAAACAAGATATCACAACGCTCCAGGAGACTTTTGTCCGGGAGCAAACCCTTTTGACCAAAATGCAGGAAGAACTGACGCTCAAAAAGGAGTTGGAGCTAAAACTGGCGGAGGTACGAGAGCGGTCGGAAAACCTGGATACTTTGAAGCAACTGTTCAAAGGTTCGGGTTTTGTCAATTATATTTCCTCGATTTTCCTGCAAAATCTTTGTCATGCGGCCAACGAAAGGTTTTACAAGCTAACCCGGCAAAAATTAAGGCTGGAATTAGCCGCCAACAATAGTTTCCAGGTTCGTGATTACCTGAACGAGGGGCAGGTGAGAAGTGTGAAAACCCTGTCAGGGGGGCAGGCATTCCAGGCAGGATTATCCCTGGCGCTTGCTCTTGCGGATCATATCCAGCAACAACACCAGGCCCGTCAAAACTTCTTTTTCCTAGATGAGGGCTTCGGCTCGCAAGACCGGGAAAGCCTGCAAACGGTATTCGAGACCCTCAAATCCCTTCGCCGGGAAAATCGTATCGTGGGCATCATATCCCATGTGGAAGAATTGCAGCAGGAGATCGATGTATACCTGGATATCCGGAATGATGACGAAACCGGCAGCCAGGTCAGGCCCAACTGGGAGTAATGCCGGATAGTATTTTGAAGGAAAGCTATTGAACCGTTACCGTAAATGTTTCTTTCCAGGTCTGTGCCTTCTATATCCGTGGCACACTCCGTGCCGATGTTGTTAATATAAACTTACAGGCAGATGCTTTCATCCGGATTAATAGCCCCATCCCCGTTGCTGTCGAATATGATCTCATAGCGGCTGACTTAGGAAAGAACTAATGCTTTTGTTGTTGGCGTGATAATTTATACAGATCCTTCATAGATATATTTTTCGATTTGCTGCTTACCCAAAATTTTATTTCTTCCCGACCGGGAATCGGACCTTCTTTGGCAGACCTTTGTAGCTCTGTTTCAAAAATGGCAAAAGATTGAGCCAATTCATCCGGAGCGCTTGAAAAGGCGATTTTTTTAAAATTGCGAAGGAATATTTTTTCAAAGTCATATAGGCGTTCACGTTTTTGCAGATGTCGGTAAGTGGCTTGGAAGAGGTAGTCCAGTATATCATAATTTCTGAGTTCAAAGTGAAAGATCAACTGTAATATGCGTGTTAGTGACTGTAGGTCCTGGCGGGATTCCGAACTTTTATCATGAATGATCTTATTCAACCAGTGCAAGGCATGCTCATAGGCCTCCAGTACAAAATAGACGATGGTTATGTTGTAATAATAAGATATTTCCCGCCCTTTGGTTACTTTGTTTTGATATCGCTTAAAGCCCTTTCGTATTTCCGGGACCAGGCTGGCAGCTTCTTCCAATTCCCCGTAATTCATATGGTAAAGTAATTCGTAGAAATATATATTGGCGAACACTTCGCCCTCTTCGTCGGGTGATGCCGAAGGGATCGATCGGATTTTTTGAATGATTTCGGGAAATTTTTCATAATCCTGAACCGTATGACTGCTGCCAAGATAATTTGATAGATGGGTTTTATAGGTCCTGGTATTTTGTGTGATCATGTGAGGATATTGTTCCCATAAGTTTGCGGTCAGTTTAAAGTATTGGTGAGCCGACTCCAGGTCTCCTTTGAGGCGGTAATACTTACCATTGAATTTATAATAGAGTAATCTGCTTTGAAAAGTACAGTGTGATTCGACAGTTGGTGGTCTGACGCTAACTGCCAGATCTTCCAGCTTTTCCTTAAGGTATGAATCCCTCACCAATGGATCTTGTCTGACCATCACGAACAGTTTATGGTCTGCCTTCTGTAAGTTACGTTCTTGTATCAGATCCTCCAATACTTCATCCATTCGTCGATAATATGAATCAATCAACAATTCCATCTTTAAGCCAGGTGTGGTTAGCATCAACAAAATCCTTCGATGAATAATTTGGATCAAAAGAAGGAGCTTACCATATTTTTCCGCTAATTTTTGAGCCTTCACCAATAACTTATCGCTTTGTTTATACAAGCTTTTCTTTTCCAGGAAACCGGCATCTAATAGTAGGTTGTTCAGCTTGCTTTCCACAGATTTATTGTCATGATAGGCTCTCATAGACCGGAGGATGAGTTCCTGGAGGTAGTTTTTGGTAACGGCGAGTTTGTTGGCAAACCTTTCTCCCTTGAATTTTTCTGACAATGCCGCTTCGTCATATTTTTCCAGGTTATCGATCGCATCGAATAACCTGAGATAATTTTTCTCTCCGCCTTGAAGCGCTACAAAGAGCTTGAAATACCGTTTTTCCGATTTGGAAAGCGATTTTATGAGCTGGAAAACATGGTCGGAAACAGTCATAGCTTTTTAATAATATAAAACCATAAAATATGCGAAAATAATGATTTCGTGGATTAGATACAGTTGATTAGGATCTTAAAAATGAGTGAAAAGTGATTTTAAACGAATGACGGCAGGATATAGATTTGGGCAAAATTTATTAACCCCCAAATCAAGTGTCATGAAACCTAGCATCATAATGTCTGCAATCTTATTTGTCTTTAGTTTAATGGCCCGTGCCGATATCAAAAAAATGCTTCAAGATGTTGCCAAGAGCGATACTTTGTTGCAGACCCAACTAATCGGTTTTCAAAAGCAAAAGTCCGAGATCGGGGAGAATTCCCTCAATCTCCTAAACGAAATACTACAGATCCAGCAGGAAATTATTGGCAAGGAAAAGGAAAATACAAAAAGTGAGGATAATGCTGCCATTGAAATTGAGCTAAAGAAGCTAAGATCCGACCTGGAATCCAAACAAAAAACCTATGGCCGGGTCAGCAATCTCGAAAGTCAAATCCTGGATATCGAAGGTAAATTGAATTTGAATGCAAGAAATCTTAAGGAGCTTTCCAGAACTGAAGCTTATCAAGCCCTCGGTAACTCCGATAAGGCTTATGCCGAACAACGAAAACAGGCATCGGAGGAAGCTGCAGCAAACAGGCTTCGAAATGAAATAAGCGCCTTCATTGGCACGGTACAAGGGTGGAGCGCCCTGGCGTCGAATTATTCATTTCTGGCCCAGGGTGCAGAAAGCTTGTTGATCTTCGAGGAGAAAACCGGGAAAGTCATCCAAAAAGTACTGAAGAGCGGAGGAATGGATATCATGGCCATATTAGGTGGCGTACTCGCCTATGAAAACTTTCAAAAAGAAGAATCCCTGGAAGCTGTTCTATATGCACTTGGCGGAACCCTGGTTAAGGTGATACAGGGGTTGATCAAACCTAATAAAACGATTGAAGCGGTTACCCGGAATGTTGTTTTTTCCGATGAAATGCGGGCATTTAACAGCTTGGGGAAAACCCTCAAAGGGAAGGTTGATGTGTTGTATAAACGGATCAGTACTGTAGAGGATCAAAGTGAATACAAGCCCACTAAAAACGATCTTATCGTTTACAAAGACATCATTACTTTGTTACAGGATATACAATTCCAAAACAAGAAGCTTAAAAGCGATGCCGAATTCCTCCTGCAGTCGGCTGAACAGAATGAACACACTTTATCTGACGAAGGCCGTAAATATCTCCAGGCACTTATCGATCTATACAATGGAAATATCAAAGATTTCGAAGCGATCCAGGCCATCAACCTATACAGGTATAACCTTCTATGGGATGCTTTTGAAAATGATGAGTTAGCCAGTCTATCAGATTAGTATAAAATAATAATGAATTCGTATTCATTATCATGACAATATAGGTATCTTTCCCATAAGATCAACCTTATCATACAGGCCGATACCGAAAAGCCTCCCTCGGGTATAACAGAGTAGGTGCAACTTAAAACTTTAAAACCATGTCATGCCTTGACCAATCATTCGATCTTACGCACACCTTTCATTATCAATATTCCGGGAATGCTGAAATAATTGTTAAAAACAAACAGGGTGTCAAACAATGTGTACACAATTTGGCTTCAGCCATAGGGATCATTCTTACGGGTGGAAAAGTAACATTTGTGAGCCCGGCCTCTTTAACCGGCCCAACTTTTACAAAAAAGATACCACCAACCACTACACGGGGATATAAGGTCCTAGAATTCAAAACCATCCAACATATAAATGGTAACACACCATTTTCGATTATCGGTACAGACGATATCCGGGAATACACCTTACGCCAACGCCGAAGGATCTATGAAATAGAGGATTACCAGGTCAATCTTCATTTTACAGGAGGATTGATCGTTATCACTGCAGCCGGTGATTATAACTATTCTGCCGATCACCCACATGAAAACTTTTCGGTTTGTGATATCCATTTAACAAGAACCGTTTGATTATGAAGAGTATTTTCCCCGTATCCTCCGCTGTAGGAGCAATCGAAAAGATCCTGATAGTGGTCAATATGGACCCGGACCTCATGCAAGAGGGCATATCAAAATATGCCGGCGTTTTCAAACAATTCCCAAACGTTGAATTTATCGTTTTTGGAAATTTCGTGGTCAGCGACCCGTATTGTTCCGTTCATGAAATTGAACAGAAATGCGAATCGATTAAACAAGAGATACTGGATGGATTCCAAAACTATGATCCGGAAGTACATAATTTCATCATTCACATTTCTCCGATACTGGAGCGATGTAATTATATTCAAAGTATCCAACCCTCCTATAAATGCCACAAAAAATGCGACCATTTTTCAAAGCCTCCGGAAGAATGGGCACAGGATATCTTCTCCGTATTGAATACCGATGAAGGTATCCCGGTTTTAGTAGATTCCTATTACAAGTTGAATTTGCCGGATCAATTTGCAGCGGAGCAATTGTCGAATGAACTGGGATACTTAATCAAGTCCACCAAATACTACATTGCAGGAGGGGATATTTTGACCGGCGACGACTATATAATCGTAGGATTTAATATGTTTAGCCGGAATAAGAGACTGCATGGACGACAAATTGATGAGTTCGCTTTCCGGGACAGATTTTGCAAAGATCTTAAAGCCCTGTATCATGTGAGCGAAGTTTATTGCCCCTGGCCCGAACTTCCCAAAGGGGTGGTTGAATTATTGTCAAACGGTGGGTCCTTCTCCGGATTTATCCATATCGATCTCTTTATGACCTTGGCCAGGACCACTGACACGGGTGAAGAATTGATGCTGTTAGGCCGGGTGGATCCGAAACACTATGATAAGGATTTCCATGCTTCCGATTTAGAAGCCATGGCGAATTTGAACAAAGCTATTGATAAGGTCGGTGAATGGTTCTCGACAATCAAAAACAGGAATGGCCAATCTCTTTTTAGGGTGGATCATATACCATTGCTCATTTACTGGAGCGAGCAGAATATGTACAAATCTTTCAATAATAGTATTGTTGAAATAACTGACAATGATAGAAATATCTATGTGCCAAACTATGATCCGGATGGACCGAATGACATCATTAAATATGATGATGTAAACAACGAATTGGATCGACAACTGAAACCCTATAAGATTAAAAGAATACCGGTTATAGGAGATTTTAACTATTGGGCTTCCAGAGCCGGTTCGTTGCACTGTGTAACCAAGGTTTTGAAAAGAAAAACTACCAAACAATCCGATTAATACCCTACAAAAAATGCCTAAAGTCTTTACCACATAAATGCTGACTAAAGACTTTAGGCTTAAGTCGATTTCCAATTACTTCGACCGTACCAGGAACAGCCTGGTTTCTTTGAAAGTATCGCTCTCCAGGTTCAGCAGGTAACTGCCGGCGTCGAAATCATTGAGCTCGAAGGTATAGCTGTGCTTTCCCTTGAGCACATTAAAACTTTGAGTATTCATGAGCCTCCCGTGAAGGTCGTAGATGTTCAGGTCTACCGGTCCGGAAGTATTCGTTACAAAATCCAGCACCAGGTATTTAACTGCCGGGTTCGGGTACAAGCTGATGGAAGATATTTCCGTGGTAGTTATTTCTTTAAAGGCTGGAATGGTCTCTTCCTCCATATCCGGGAAAGCCATTTCATCGTAGTTATATTCGATATCAGCATAGGTTTCGGTAAAATCATTATTCATTGAATCATGCTGCGCTTTCCCTTGAGCAAAGATCAAGCAAAAGCAGATGGAAAGTTGTATTGCCGTTTTCATAATCCATAACTTTTTTGATCTTTTGAAACTTTAGACCTAATGGCAGGGGGGAGGGTTTAATGAGGGTTTGAAAATTTTTTGGGATATTCGGGAAAGCCTTTGTTGGTTGGGATCTAAGGAGGGAACAAATTTTGTCAAGGGTGAACCATATTGCATGTAACCCATCAATAAAATATCTATTGGAGATGCAGGTTATTTTTGCGATAAAGGTGTTTATATTGGTGGTTCGATCTGATTAGGTTGCTGATTAACCATCCGGAAATACGGTTACTATCTTCAATTCGCTCCACGGTAAAGACCCACCCCGGAATCTGCAAGAAGTGAAACTTTAGTTGTTTGACATAGTTGTATTGCAATTCAGCTGACCGGATCAATTCAAACAATATGGTAAGATGGTCGGGCTTGTAATCATCAGCCCTATAGTTTGTCAGGTATGCTGGATTTGAAAAAACCCTTTTCAGGCTGATAAAGTTAGTTTCATGACTGACCGGGTCTATGTATTTATCGATTTTTTTTGATGGGGTATAGGCCGTTAAAAAATCAGCATAGGCGCTCATCATTACCCATTTGGAGGATTGGTCCGGATAAACCTCCTTTTTCATGACCAATTGAAGATCTTTTTCTTCTCCCTTATAGACTACCTGGCAATTTAATTCCGCATACCAGTCGGTATCAAACGCGCTTATTTTGATCGGGCAGTTTTCGTTGGCCACTAATTCGATAAAATCATTAACCAAAGGGACACCAAAGGCATCTGTTCCGGACCAATCGAATAAGGAATAGATCAGCAATTTTCTTTGGATAATAAGCTGTTGTTCATTTGGTAATTGTAATGTTTCCCGATCTATCCAACCCCTTTTGAGGAGATCTTTCATAAAATTTTGGTGATATTGAGTGCTATCAGTACTCACCAGCGGATTGCCATAGAGGTCTTCCTGTAGGTTGAACCGTCGGAAAAACTGGCTGAGTTGTTTGACATGCAGGAGTTGCTGAGTATCTATAACGGCAAATAAGCTGTCGGCAATGTATATGGATTGCGCTTGTACCGGTAAAATCCCTAGCCATGATATGCCGAGAAAACATAGGCCGATGAAATAGTTAATGATTTTCATATCAGATCAAACCCTGATGATCGGGCCTTGTGGCTTAATCGAATTCCTGCTTAAATTCCTGGAATTTTTGCCCTCCAAATAAAACCAGGATATTATGATAGGTAACTTCTGTATCATTGGAATGTAGTAAGATGCCGTCGTAATCCAGGACATCCTTTATCTTTTTCTGGCTGTTTTTTTTGTATTGCCCCTGAAACCATTTTTCTCCTTCATTTCCCTTGATCAGCCGTTTAAAGTAATAATTACCGGATGGCAGGTCCATGTCCAGCATAAGGGTTTCCTGATATTCTTCATCAAAAGAGAAGATCAATAACTTACTGACATTACTCTCCTTGTTGGTAATAATGCAGGCGAGGTCCTTACGGACAACATTGGTGAAATATCCGGTTGAAACGCTTACATACTCAGGATTAATAGCGGATCCATAAAGTTGCCAAACTTCCTTTTTTTGAAGTTTCTCATATATTTTTAATTGAAGGCTATCTGACATGGCGCCCATAAATCCCTGGCGATTTATGTAATGTAAAATAGCCCTCTTGTAGTTGATCAAATGCAATTTTTTCCGGCTTTGTATGTCCGCGATTAAAGCATTGAATTCATGAAATTCTTTGGATCCCACCAAATTTTTTCGCCAAACATATAAGATATGATCATCCTGCGTATGAATACCCCAATCCTGATCAAGTTTGATAACTTCTACAGGTGTTCCATATGATACTTGCCCCAATACATTCATTTTTTTCTTCCCCATGTTCGAGGATCGGTAAAATACCCGTTCTGATATCACATATAAGGTAGAGCGTGTGGCAGTATCGATAAGGTTTTTTAAGGGATCGATCTTGTCCTTTTTCTTTTTTCGTTTGCTCTTTTCAGGCGCTATATTTCCCGATTCTTGAACAGGTTTGTTTTCCGCGGCTGTTACCGGAGTTTTATTAATTTTCGCGGTTTCCAGATCTTCTCCCTCTTTTGTAGATGAGTTTTCGGGTTCCCGGGGCGCTTCCGGTGTATGTTTTTTACGTTTGGAATCCTCCTGTTCCGGCTCTTTATATTGATCTGTTGGTCCAGTAGCAGATATTGTTTTTTTGGTTAGCTCTTTTGATGCAACCGGAAGCGCTTTGGTGGTCGTTTCTTTTTGCTGATCCAGGTTTTGTCTGCTTTTGATCTCTTCCCGTTCCTGCTCGATCAACGATAGGCTATAGCCAAGCTGCTCAGCGCTTTTCAGATCTGTCTTCGCCCGGTCGAATTGTCCGATAACACGGAATACATAGGCTCTTGAAAAATATCCCTTGGCAAAAGCCGGATCTATTTGAATGGCTCTAGTGAAATCATCGATAGCGGATTGATACTTCATTAAATATTGTTTGATCTCTCCCCGGTTATAATAGCCTAATTTATGTTCGGGTTTATAGTATAACAAGTTACCATAATCAACCATAGCGCCTTCGAAATCCTGCATAACTTGTTTAGCAAAGGCTTTGAAATATAATGCGTCTTCGTGATCCGGTACAAGTTCCAGGACTTTGTTAAATTCTGGTATCGCTTGTTTGAATTCCCCATTATTGTAATATTCTGCACCTTGAGAAAAGATCAAATCCGCTTTTCTTCTATCATTCATGATCTTTTCAATCTTATCGAGCTGGGTTTTAGGGTATGTTTTCAAAGGTTTAATCATAGTAGCCTTTCTATAGTCAACGCTGGCCTGGGGGTATTGCCTGTTCTCAAAAAAGTTATCTGCCTTACTGATGTGGTCCATGTAGGCAATGTTTAATTGTTCAATTTCACGGATCCTTGTCAGGGGATGTGCTGCATTGGATCGAAAGTTAACGGCCTCCTGGTAATGAATCTTGGCTTTGTCAAAATCATTGAGCCCAAACAAGGAATCGGCGGTGGCAAGCGCCCGTTGAAATTTTATTTCATTTTTTCGATTCGCTTCTTCAGCGGCGAGTCTGTCGCTTTCTGCTTTGATTTTGGCGTCTATTTTTTTAAGCCAACCGGACGGTTCGCTTTTTTCCGGAAAATCTTTTATCCATTGTTGGCAAAGGGCCCTGGATTCTTTTAATTGGCCTTGTTCGAAGGTGGTCTTTACTTGTTGAAGGGCAGATTGATAAGCCTGCTCCTTTTCCAATCTGGCTTTTTCCAGGGTAGCCAATGCTGCTTCCTCCTCCAGTTTGTCAACAATTTTATCCATCCAGTAAGCGGCATCGTTTTTTTCAGGAAAGTTTTTTTCCAGCGCTTCACACTTAGTTTTTGCAGCTTGGTATGATTTGGATTCGAAGGCCTTTTTTACCTGGTCTAAGGCTAACAGATACTTTTCTTCCCTTTCTCTGGCTGCCGCCAATTCTTGTTTTAGCTGTTCTTCTTCTTCGATCTTTTCCTCAATGTGTTGGAGCAAGGGAGCAACCTCCGATTTTTCCGGATGCGCTTGTTTTAATTGCAAGGCAATCGCTTTTCCTTCCAGGTAATCGCGCAGGCTAATCGCCTCTTTGATTAGCTGGAGTGAATCATTGAATTGTTGTTGTTTTAACAGAGCCAGTTGTTGGGCCCGTAATTGCCTTTCCAGGTCATCCTCCAATGATTTTACTTTCGCTTCGGCTGCGGCAATAGCCTGCTGGTCTTTTAGTTGTCGTTCCCTCGCAGCTTGTTCTTGTTCAACGATGCTTTTTTCAAGATCATTCACTTTTATTCCGGCTGATAATTCTTTATTTTTTTGCTCTTGTTGGTAGCTTTTTGATGCATGATAAGCTTGTTCGGCTGCATCATATTGTTGGACCAATGCTTTTTGTTCTTGTTTAAGTTGTGCGGCCAGATCGAGATCATCCTTTGCTTTGGCTGCTTCTTTTTGAGCTTTAACTTCTTCTAGTTGTTTTTCAATAGCTGATAATGCTGATAATGCGGCATCCGCTTCTCTACTGGCTTGTTTGGACAAGTCTTTTCTGGTTTCGAAATTTGCATTGGCATTGGATATATCTTGTTGAATTTTTATTTTTTGTAAGGAATCGGATGTGAAGTTTTGTTTGGCTTGCTGCTTCAAGTTTGCCAGTATCTCTTTTGCTTCATCTAAGGTTGCATTAGATTTAATGGTTTGGGGTGTTCCCACATCTGTAATCGATAGTTGGTATTCGGTCGGAAAGGTGATGGATGTAATCTTAATATGCCAGTTGCCATCGGTTAATTTTTTACCTGTAAAATGAATATCTCGAGGATAGGTTAAATCTCTTTTTTGACCATCTATCAGCGTCCCACTTAAGCGACATTGGGTATTAATGGTTAGATGGACAAATTGATTTTGTTGCATGAAGTCGGTAATATTGATGCCTTCAAAGTGCATCTTAAGGCCTGTAGGATAATGAATATGAATATTTTGTAAGTATTGCCCGACTTCAATATTCGGTATAACCGTCCTATCGGGTATCAAGTCATCGGCTATCCGGGCCCTGGAATTTTCAAAAATCTCGCCATAAGAACCTTCACTCACATATCTTTTTAGGTTGTATTCGGGAGTGTTGGGATCACCGATAAAGTTAATGAGTGTTTCCAATGAAGATATAGCTTGGTGAGCAGCTAATTTCAAATGCTTTTCTTCCAATTCCGGAACCTCGGATTGGCCCATGACATGATAACTTCCTGCCCAGCATAGCATAACAACACATCCCAGCAAGGCTCGGAAAAGGAAGTAATCGGCCATGATTTTTAAACAACCATTTAACTGGTTTCCTCTACGCTGATATCGGAAAGCCGAACGTCCCATTTTTTTACTTTTTCACCCTTGATAATCATATCGTACATATCAATTTCAATCTTGATGTTCTTTTTCGTGATATCTTCATAAACAAAACCCTCGCTAGTAGTACCCCTAAATTTCTGTGAAAAGGTAACGGTACCGAAATACTTCCCGTCCGGTGTTTTTTCTATATCGCCGAAATAATAGATATTAAACCACTCAACTTCAACTTTAACATATTTCAGGAACATTAAATGTTCGAGGTATTTATCGATGGTTCTTTGAACTTTTTTGTCATGGTATTTCGAGGACACTTCTACAATAGCTTCTCTATGGACAAATAACTTTATGGCAGCTTCAATGGCTTCTTTTTTTTCGCTGTGGGATTTTGACTTTTCACCTATGGTTTTGATATAATAGCTTAATGATCTTGCTTTTTCTCCGGCCAGTTTTTTCATTTCCTCCATATCAGGAGCAGAATCGTTTTGAGCGGAAACATTTAGGGCCAATAACCCAAACAGTATGGTTGCCCAAAGAGACTTAGTGAATTGAATGTTTATATACATCTTTTTTTCGAGTTTTATTTTAATAAAATGCGTTGACTAATATAGTCTGCACCATCTTGTTTCGACGGTTGTACTCTTGGGATTTATCATGCTCCATTTAGATATCCTCTTCATGGTTATTGGTTTTTGATCTCTTCTTTTGATTGGCTTTCAAAAACTTTATCTCCTCTTTATAATTCTTAATTTGATTCTCGATCGAATCATTTCTTTTCATCAATTCCTGGTTCTTGGCTAGTATCAGGCTGTCAACATTGTTTTGGCGAGTTAGCTGATCTTCCAGACCGATCATTTTCGCTTCCATTTCTTGTCGGTATGTCATAATATAGTTGTCACTTCTTCTGATCTTTGCTTGTAAGGTGTCGATCACGACCGCTAACCGTTTAATTCTTTTTCTCAGTTGATTGTTCTTATCCCCTAACGATTCGATGGTTTCATTTTTGGAACCGATCTCTTCATCTTTTGCCAAAAGATCGGCTAGCTGTTCTTCCAGGCTGCTATCGATCTGCGATTTATAGTTGGATAATTTTTCCAATGTTTGAAGGGTATCGCTTCCCTGTTCTTGGTCTAAAGGCCCCTCAGTTGTAGGGCTAGTATTGTTGCTGAGCGCCAACCATATGATTAATCCTAGGAGGATAACATTGAGCAGCGCACTGCCAATCAATAACAGATTTTTTAGCTGCCAGGAAGAACCATTAAAGCTCATTGAACCAACCGGGGTTGAACGGGCATCCGATCCTGTTCGCAGTACGGCAACTGTCATGTTATCGTATTCACTGTTTTGCTGCCTACCCATGGTATCAATATCCTGAATGATTTGATGAACACC
The DNA here is from genome assembly GCA_028278085.1 of Chitinophagales bacterium. Lineage (GTDB taxonomy): Bacteria > Bacteroidota > Bacteroidia > Chitinophagales > JANQFB01 > JANQFB01. The sequence goes on along the minus strand of JANQFB010000028.1, from coordinate 4,265 downwards.
GTTTTCCAGGTTTGTGGTATCTTGTAAATACTGGATCATCTCAGTTTCATCTACCATCCCCCAAATACCGTCTGTACATAAGATGAACAGATCATTGGCTAAAAAGCTGGTTTCCTGAAATTCCAATTCAACGATGGGTTTAACTCCTAAGGCTTTGGTAATTACATTTGCATCGGGATGGATCCTAGCCTCATCTGTGGAGATGATCCCACGGCTTACCATTTCATTTACTTTGGAATGATCAGAGGTACGAGATAAAATCTTTCCTTCCCTTACATGATATATCCTGCTGTCTCCCACATGAGCTATCAATGCCTTATCATTCATGAGCAATAAAACAGCAATTGTGGTGCCCATGCCATCCAGTCCTTCTTCTGTTTTGGATTTTTTGAAAATTTCGAAATTGGCTTTTTGGATAGCTATGTGTAAGGCAGTTCTGGCATCGACCATGGTCGATTGTTCGATCTCATGAATCACACCCTCAACAGCCATTTGAGCGGCGATACTACCCCCTCTGGGACCACCCATCCCATCACAAATCACAATCAATCTGCCAAAGGGAGCATCTGTTGTGCCTACAGCATCTTGATTTTCGGCTCTTCCGCCAATATGCGTATCGTATGTGAAACGATATTTCAAGGGTTAGAATTTTTTTGGTTATATATTTTCATGGTATTTAATGTCCCATTGATAGAAGTAATAGTAATATTCCTTTGTTCCTGTGCTGCCGGTTATGCTGATCACGTCTGGAATGGTATAGGGGTAGTCGATTTTTCCCTGCTGTCGGAATAATTTTACTTTTTTGATCTCTTCGGCAAGGATCCTGTAATGGTTACCCACTTTTAGGGGAAAATTCAGATAGATCCTTTCCAGTTTACCGGATACCGGTTTTTTAACCTTATATAGCAGAGAATCTTCCCGGTACAGTGAAATATAAATATTGCCGGAATGTTGGCTATACATAGCCACAGATTTCAGCGTACAGGGCTGATATACATTGAATTCAAGGCCTGCATCTCCTTCAAAATACTCTCCCTCGTTAAAATCGTCGAAAACCAGGCCTATATTCTTGTTTCGCTGTACGACTTTTTTGGGTTTGGTGATCGTAATTTTCACCGAATCCTCTGCAGGGATAACGTCCTCCGCATTTTTTGAAGATGCATTTTGAAAATAAAACCAGATGGTGGAGCAGGAAGTGATGACTAACAGAAGGATTAAGAATACTTCTCTTCTTTTTATTTTTGATTTCCGGACAACAGGTTTGGGCTTAGGTTCCGGCTTTGAGGGTTCCGGAGGGAGTTCTTTGGCATATTGTTGAATGTCTTTTTTAAATAATGTTGCATTCTTGTATCGTCTGTCCTGATCTTTTGCAGTGGCTTTGGCCAGAATCACAAACAAGCGCGTTGGGATATTCGTATTTTTGGGAAGCGGATCCCTGATATGCTGGGAAAGCGTATCGAAGGCATTGGTTGCGGTGAAGGGTGGATTCCCTACTAACATTTCATAAAAGGTAATACCCGTGGCATAAATATCTGTCGTTTCGTTAATCTTGTTATTTTCCCCACGGATCTGCTCGGGGGCCATGTAGTACGGGGTGCCGACAAAGCTCCCTGTTCTGGTTAATGTTTTCCACTTTTCCCCCTGATGCTGCTCAACCCTGGCAATGCCAAAATCGAAGATCTTAATCCTGCTATTGCTGCATTTGAAAATATTCGAAGGCTTAATATCACGATGGATTATTTTTCGCTTGTGCAAAGCTTCAAGGCCCATCAGTACCTGGACCATGATGTGAATGGCTTCCCTTAGCTCCAAACCTTGTTGCTGACGGATATACTGATCCAAAGAAACCCCTTCCATGTATTCTCCAATAACGTTATGTACGCCATCCTTTTCCACGTACCCATACATCTGTTTGATGTTGTCGTGACGGATACTGATGCTGGCCACCCGTTTGATCCGGTCTATCATTTCCTTGTTCGAAGCCAGTTCGGGATAGATGGATTTGATGGTTACGCTTTTGCCGGTCGTTTTCTCTTTGCCACGATACACGATGCCTGTCCCGCCTTCTCCCAATCTTTTCGAGGTGTCGAAGACAATCGTCATATGTTCTGTGGTTAATTCAACGATCGCCATAAGATTCATCCATCTTTAATACTACCGTACCTGCCAACAGGTCGTGAAATGCTTGTTTTCTGGCCGTAAAAAGAGGCATAAAAAAGCCTATCATTCCAATCGCTACAGATAGACCATAACCCAGAAACCGGCCCCAACCCTGCCAAATACTGATATATTCGTTTTGATCATCCGCACTAACCACTTTGATATTCGCAATTTTTTTCCCCCAACTCTGACCGGTTTTGGTTAAAGGGCCAATGTAGTAGATCCTGACGGTCATCCCCAGGAGAATGATGAGCGGAATGATCAGCCCGAATTTACTGCCTAAATCATGGCCCAACTGATTGGCTATATATGCAAAACCATACCATATCAGAAAAAAAATGGGGATATAAATGCCGGCCAATAGTATACCATCCACTAAAAATCCGATGAAACGTTGACCCCAGTTGGCATACTCCATGTTTGATACGGGTTGGCTCTCAATGTTGGTTGTTGGGAGTTTTTCCAGTTCGAATTTTATTCGTTGTCCTAAGCCGATGACATCGTTGGGGTATACTTTCGTTTTTGATGAGATCTTATTTCCTTTGTAATAAGTACCATTCCGGGATTTCAGATCTTCCAGAAATAATTCTCCATTCACCATGCTGACCTTACAGTGACTGCGGCTCACATAATTGGTCGGATCATCAATTAAAATTTTGACCTGGTGACTATCCACGGTCGGGTCACGCCCGATAATAAACTCTTTTTTTTGCGGGGTCATTTAAAAAGAGATCTGAATATTATGTACGAATTGAATTATTTAAGGAAAGCCCACGGATCGGAAAGGTCATCATTGTTCAACTGTTCAAACAGTTCAGGATTATAGATCATGTCATGTTCGTTTTTGTCTACCTTAACCAATAAGAGGGTGTAATCGCCTATTTGTATCTTATCGAAATGCTGGCAGATATAAGGTTCCATTACGATATCTTCACCATTGACGAAGGTCCCATTGGTAGAGTTTTCATCTTTTAAAGTATACCGGAATCGATTGGTTTTACGATCAATTCTGATGTTTAATAAGGCATGTTGCTGGGTTACGGTTTCATCATTTAATTTGATATTAGCATCGGGTGAAGAACCTATAGTATTGTTGCCCTCTTTTAACAGCCAAAACTGGCCCGCTTCATGGGCTGAAAAACTTACCAGGAATCCAACGAGTATACGATTTTGATGCTTGGCAAACGGATGTTCAGGACGAATAACTTTTGTCTTTTGATCTGTTTTCGAATCCATACGGGTTTGCTCTACACCCTTATCTATATTGGTTTGATCTTTTTTCATAGCATCTGGTCTATTTATGGCTGCTACCATGAACAAAGCATGGTATCGCACTAAAATCAGAAATAATATTTATGTTAACAGATTTAAATCACAATATATCAATAAGATAATTCATAACCAAATTCTGCGATTTTTTTTATCAGGCAGTAAGCATGAGCAACCCCATCTATACTGCTCCCAAGAGGTCACCTTGATCATACCATCAATGCTGTAGCCGGATAGCAAAGCTCCACTTGCAGACAACAGAAGATAAATAGCACATAACGATCACAAAGCATTGAAAATGAATGAATAATGATTGCCGTGGATCCGGATAGTTGACCTCACTCAACGCAAATAGAGAGCTGCTATTCAGACCCGTCAGGATTTTCAAACTTGAGAATGTTCGATAATGATCCAATTGGTAATCCAACCTAAAACTGGCTCATGGGCGTGTCCGGTAGCCGTAATAAAAACATCACTGCAATTCGGTACTTTCTCCATGGCTAGTTTGGCGTCGGCCAAATTCTCTTGTTGAGATATGGTAACGAATCCGCTTTCAAATATGGATTTTAATTCCGGGTCATCATTTAATAAATCAGCCAGTGTCAGTTGTTTTACAGCTTCCGGGCTAAGGTTTTCAGAAAGGATTTTTTTAGACAAATATTTGTCGATCATGCTTCTATGGATCATATATGTCGGATATCCATTCTCCTGGATTACCGGTAACCTGTTCCTGTTTTGCTCATCCAGCATTTCGATAATATCCTGATGCAATAAAACACGATCGATGGGTTTTTCAGCCCCAAGTTTTAGGATCATCATTTGGTCTATGGAAGTCG
>JANQFB010000007.1 GCA_028278085.1 Chitinophagales bacterium | reverse complement strand
TTCGTCCAACTGCAGTCAGACAATGGGGTGTTCTACCACTGAGAACCATTTGCGATTATGACCGTATACGTCGACGACCTAACGCTAATGACTGATTCGGAAGAAGAAATGCGTCGACTGAAAGATGAATTGCAGTCCGGGTTCAAGATGATGGATGCAGGATGATTGAATTTCCTGCTTGGACTCCAGATCAAGTACTTGGCTCACGGGGGAGTCAAGATTCACCAAGAGCGGTACGTCCAGGAGGCCATGAAAGAAGAGCCCAGGAAAGTGTTTGTGGATGTCTATACCAACTGGTGTGGCTGGTGCAAAAAAATGGATGCCACCACCTTTAAAGACCCCAAGATCATCCGTTACCTCTCGGAAAATTATTATAGCATCAAGTTCAATGCCGAGGTCAAAGAGAGCATCGTTTTCAAAGGAAAAGAATACAAATATATTGCTTCCGGCAGAAGGGGCTATAATGAACTGGCCGCCTATCTGCTCAACGGCAGGCTAAGCTATCCGACCACCGTTTACCTGGATGAGGAGCTGAATGTACTGACAGCCGTTCCCGGTTTCAAAAGGACCAATGATCTGAATAAGATCCTGAATTTTTTTGGCGGGGATTACTTTAAAACCATGGATTGGGCCACCTTTGCCGCCCAAAGTCCGGAGCAGAAAAAACAGTAGATCCGCTTTACCGGTGCGCCGGGAAAAGGTTAACCACCCGGCACCCTTCCCGCTTTTTACTTACCAATTGGCCGGTTGATCAGGTAAACACCCCCTAATATCAAACCCATTCCAACAAACTGCATCCAGCCGAAGGTCTCTCCATCCCATGTCCCCAGGGTCACCGCCACGATTGGTAATAGATAAGTAACCGTGCTGCCATAAAGGGCGCTGGTTTTTTGAACAAGGGTATTGAATAATACCAGGGCAAAAGCCGTTCCGAAAAAGGCCAGCAGCAGGGTAGCGCCAAAGGATTGCCAGGCAAAAGGATGGTGGGCCATTTGATGAAAGAAGTCGGTGAATAACAGTCCGGCCAACGATGGCGGTCCGATCATCATAAAGGCCAGGAGGGTGATCACCAGTGCATCTACTTCCTGCAAATAGAATTTCAGCAGATTTACGCTTGTGCCATAGCATATGGTAGCCATCACCACATAAATGCCATAGCGGAAATCACCTTCGAAAGTACCGTCGTGTTTAAAAAAGATCAGCAAGGCCGCTCCGGTGAGCCCGATCAGCACCCCGGCCAGCTTTAGCCATTTGAAAGGCACGCGGAAGAGTAAAACACCCAGGATCAAGGTCCATAAAGGAACCAGCGAATTGATGATCCCGGTTATTCCGCTGTCGATATGGGTTTGCGCATAGGCAAATAAAAAAGGGGGGATCCCGCTGCCGAAAAGCGCTACGCCGAATATCGGCAAGAGCTGCTTAGCTTTGACCCGGAGCAGTCGCTTATGCAAAAAAGGCAAAAAGGCGATACAGGATAAGCTGATCCTCAGGCAGGCAACCTGAACCGGCGAAAAGGCAATGAGCCCTTTCTTGATCAATAGAAATGAGCTGCCCCAAATGATCGCCAAAACGGCCAGAATTATCCAGTTCCTGGTGGATTGAATGAAGGGGATCATGTGCTTTCGGGCTAGGTCTCATTTAGTTTTTCCCACAATAGATCTTTCAGCTCTATGAGACCCTCGCGGGTGAGGGACGAAATAAAACAAGAAGGGATATCCGGCAAGTCTTCGGCCAGCATGGTTTTTAACTCTTCATCGACCAGGTCTGATTTGGTAATGGCCAGCACCGCCTTTTTGTGCAATAATTCGGGATTATATTGCTCCAGCTCCCGAACGAGGACCTCATATTCCTTTTTGATGTCAGGGCTGTCTGCAGGTACCATGAACAAAAGGATGGCATTCCTTTCAATATGCCGGAGGAACCGGTGTCCCAATCCTTTCCCGGCATGAGCGCCTTCGATGATCCCGGGTATATCGGCCATGACAAAAGATCTGAAATCCCGGTATTGGATAACCCCCAGGTTAGGAACCAGCGTGGTGAACGGATAATCGGCTATCTGGGGTTTTGCGGCGCTGATCACTGACAATAGGGTTGACTTGCCTGCATTGGGAAAACCCACCAGGCCGACATCTGCCAGCAATTTGAGTTCCAGGGTTTTCCAGGCTTCCTGGCCGTCTTCGCCGGGTTGAGCATAGCGGGGTGATTGGTTCGTGGCGGATTTGAAATGAGCATTACCCAAGCCCCCTCTTCCACCGGCCAGCAATACTTCTGTTTGGCCATGTTCGGTGATTTCCAGCTCCTTTTGCCCGGTTTCCGCGTCTTTTGCCACGGTTCCCAAGGGCACTTCAAGCACGACATCTTTACCATCCGGGCCTTTTTTGTGATTACCACTGCCCGGGCTGCCGTGTTCGGCAATTACATGTTTTCGGTACTTCAGGTGTATCAGCGTCCAGAGCTGCTTATTCCCCCGGAGAAGGATCTGGCCCCCTTTACCGCCATCGCCCCCGTCAGGGCCACCTTTGGGGTTGGTTTTGTCGCGGTGAAAGTGCGCAGAGCCCGCACCACCCTTGCCGGAACGGCAACAGATCTTGACATAGTCGACAAAGTTGCCTTTTTCCAATAAGTTATGCTAATTTGTCAATTTCCATACAGAGCGACTGAAAGATCTGGTCGATCGTGCCGACACCCGCCAGGGCCGTATATTTTCCCTGGTTATCATAATAGGCAGCGACAGGTGCCGTCTTATTGTTGTATTCCACGATCCTTTTCCGGATAATGGATTCGTCCTGGTCATCCGAACGTGAAGATGTTTCCCCCCGTTTCAGGATCCTTGTTACCAATTCTTCATCATCTACCTCCAGGGCCAAAACTTTGTTGATCTCCGTTTCTTTGAACGTCAATAACTTATCCAACGCTTCCGCCTGGGCAACGGTCCGTGGAAAACCATCGAAGATAAAACCCCGGGCGCCTTCGGCAATGCTTTCATCGATCTTGGTACCCAACATTCCGATCACCACTTCATCCGGCACCAGTAATCCGCCGTCCATAAACTTCTTGGCTTCTTGTCCTAACGGCGTTTCATTTTTCACCTCATGCCTGAGGATATCACCGGTAGAAATGTGGACCAGCGAATATTTGGTGATAATGTTCGAGGCCTGGGTGCCCTTACCGCTTCCGGGAGGGCCGAATAATACTAAATTTAACATGGGATGGTTAAAATTTTGAGGAACAAAATTATTATAAATCTTTGAGAATTGATCGGGGCCCTTGCTAGCTTTTCAATTGGTAAATATCCCGCAGGTTACGACCCAGGCCATCATAATCCAGGCCATAGCCGACAATAAAATCGTTGGGGATCTCGAAACCGACGTAATCGACATGGATATCATGTTGCAAGGCTTCGGGTTTGAGGATCAGCGAGGCAATCCTGATACTTTCGGGCCGGTGCCTTTTGAGGTTAGGGAGTAATTCCGAAAGGGTTTTGCCGGTATCTACAATATCTTCGATGATCACAATATGGCGGTCTTCGATCTCGGCATCCAGGCCGATCAGGGTCATCACATTACCGGTGGATTTGGTACCCTGGTAGGAAGCCAGCTTGACAAAAGAGATCTCACAATCGATCGAGATCGATTTCATCAGATCAGCCGCGAACATAAAAGAACCATTCAATATGGATAGAAAAAGCGGGTTATTGCGCTCGAAATCCCGGTTGATCTCCTGCGATATCTCCACGATCCTGGACTGGATCTTATCAGCCTCGATGAAAGGTTTGAATGATTTATCTTTAATGGTAACAACGGCAGACTCCACCATGCAATATCCTTTGTTAATGGAATTGGCAAAGATAAGGATTAACTGGAATAATCATCAGGTGCCGCCGTTTCCCGGCCATAAGCCAGTGCAAGCTCCCTGTGAAATGATGAAGTAAGAATGTGGAATGATAAATGTAGAAGTGATTTCATCATTCGAAATTCTTACTTTGGCTTTATGATCCCGGTCACTTCACCCGCAGCTTGTCGCCGGGGCTGATGATGGAGTCTTTCAACTGGTTCAGCTCCATTAATGCTTCGACCGAAAGATGGTAGCGGTTGGCAATGGCGTATAAGGTGTCGCCTTTCTTAACCGTGTGGTATCTGATGTGGTTCGGGTTATTGCTTTTTTGATGGACCGGCGGCACACTTCGTTTACCCCTCAGGTAGATGATCTGCCCCGCCTTTACCTGGGTGCCTTCCATCATCAGGTTTCTTTTGTATAGCTTTTTCAGTTTGATGCCATTTTGCTGGGCGATATCCCACATGGATTCCCCTCCGGCGACAGTATGGAATTTCTTCGGCCCTTTATTGCGTTTCGGCTGGAGATATATCGTACTGCCCGGCTTGATCTTCGAACGCCTGGACAGATCATTCCATTTCAGGATCTTTTTATAGCCGATACCGTGCTTTTTGGCGATCTTCAGCGGCGTATCTCCTTTTTTGGTCAGGATCGCACGGATACCGTTAAACTCGAAGACCTTATTGTGCAGGCTGGCGATCACATCATCGTCTTCCTTTTTTATTTTGCCCGGTTTATCATACTGATACAATTCATGGGTTTCGATCAGCCCGATGAGCAATTGCGGGTATTTGGGATTGGTAGCATAGCCGGCCTTTTTCAATCCGTGGGCCCATCCTTTGTAATCCGTGATCTTCAGATCGAATAAAAAACGGTAACGACTACGGTTTTTCAGGAAATCGGAATGATCGATGAATGATTCTTCGGCCGAACGGTATTTGCGAAAGCATTCATGCTTGGTATCATCATCCATATAAAAGGTTCTGCCCTTCCAATCCGTGTGGCATTTGATCCCGAAATGATTTTTGGCGATATGGGCCAGTTTGCTGTTGCCGAATCCCGATTCAAGGATGCCCTGTGCCAGGGTAATGCTGGCCGGTACGCCGGTCCTTTTCATTTCCTTGATAGCTATATACTTGTAGGTCTCGATATATTCACCTTTGGTCATTTGAGCGCCGACCGTACCGGCAAATATACCGGTGGATGTGAGCAGAAAGAGGACTGGAAGTAACCGTTGTAAGGGCATAGATACGACAGACTTATCCGCGTAAAACTATTTACTTTTTACGGATAATCATAAGCCCGTCCCTTAATGGGAGGATCAAGTTTTCCACGCGGTCGTCGGCAGTGACTTTTTTATTGAACAGGTCCAGGGCGGCGGTTTCTTCGTCTTTATCGGTCTCCGTCACTTTGCCGCTCCACAATACATTATCCGCCACGATAAAACCGCCCTTTTTCATCAAAGGAACGACCATATCATAATAATTGGGATAATTTACTTTGTCAGCGTCGATAAAAACAAGGTCCGGTGTTTCAGCAAGGGTCGGAATGATCGACAAGGCGTTGCCGATATGCAGCCGTACTTTCTGATCCATGCCTGCACGCCGAAGGTATTCCTCGATGGTGCTTTTCAGTTCTTCATTGATATCGATCGTATGGAGGATACCGCCGGGAGCCAGGCCCTCCGCCATGCATATGGCCGAATAGCCGGTGTAGGTGCCGATTTCAAGGATACAGCTCGGGGCCAACATAAAGCTGATCATTTTGAGAAATTGTCCCTGTAAATTACCCGACAGCATCTGCGGATATAGCATTTTCAAATGCGTATGCCGGCTCAGGTCGGTCAGCAAAGAGGGTTCCGGTGTGGAATGTTCCTCAATATAGTCGGATATTGTTTCGGGTAAAAAATCCATGCGCCATGATTTCTTTTGATCCGCCAAAGTTAAGAGACTTTCCCGGATTGCGACCCCGTTGTTTTTATTGTCAGGAATACAAAAAAATATGTTATTTTGTCGCGTGAGAACGTTCTCCTGCACCATTCTTTTGTTTGTCGCTTGCCTGGATGTTGTCTATGCACAGGTCTTACCCGCTTTTGGAGATTCCCGGACAGGGACCACCGGTTTCCAATTCCTGAAAATTGCCCCGGATGCCCGTGCTTCAGGCATGGGAGGGAGCGTCATCGCAACAGTTGACGATGCTTCGGCCTTATACTGGAATCCTGCGGGGATGACAAAGGTCGATACCCAAAAGATACACCTGCAGCTTGGCCATACCGAATATTTTGCCGGTATCGGTTTTGAATACTTAGGAATGGTAAACCGGTTGAGCGAAACCACCTTCCTGGGACTGAGCCTTTATGGTATGAACTCCGGTGACATGCCGGTTACCACGGAATTTCATCCCTTTGGCACCGGCCAGACTTTCAGGGCGCTGGATATGGCGGCAGCGCTAAGCCTGGGCCGGGTGCTGACCGATAATTTCAGCTTCGGGATCACGACAAAGTTCATCCGGGAAAGTATTGCCGACATCCATACCCATGCCTTTGTTTTTGACTTTGGCTTTCAATACGACGTTGGCCTTAGGGATACCCGTTTTGCCGTAAATGTGTCGAATTTCGGCTTCAATGCCCAACCCCAAGGCTCCCTGCCCGTTCTGAGGCTCGATGGCGGGGATACGATCGTTGAGTTCGAGAAAATTGCTATCCCGGCGGTTTTTGCTCTTGGTTTTGCCTGGGATGCTGTGAAACAGGAAGACCATTTGCTGACCCTGGCGACACAGCTCAACCATCCCACGGATAATAATGAAACCATAGGCTTCGGTGCCGAATACAGTTGGCGGTCATTGTTATATGTCAGAACCGGCTACCAGTTTGGTGTCGATGAAAAAGGAGCCCCTGCTTTCGGATTCGGGCTCCGTTTGAAAAGAAATTTCGGAATCCTTAATTTTGATTATGGCTTTAACCACAAAAGCCGGCTGGGAGGTATACACCGCATAACGGTCGGTATGTCCATATTATGAGCGGATTAAAAGTCTATATTGGAATTATTTTGTTGTTGGCGTTCGGCTTGAGTAGCTGCAATTTTCTTGTCGGCACCAAGAAAGATGAAACCGTAGAAGAGATCTTCGAGCAAGGAAAGATCGATCCCTCCCTGGTTCAAAATGAAGTGGGTTATGTGCCTTTATTACCTTTCTGGACCGGATTTTCCGCACCCATCGATGTCTTTGCCGGTTATGATGAAATGATCTATGTCGTCGATGAGAATGGCTTGCACGTACTCGATCAAACCGGGACCATCCACCGTACCATCCGGATCAAAGGCGCTACCGATGTGGTACAGGACCGGCGTTTGCATACCTATGTGGCCGGAAGGATCGATCTTGAAGTAAACGGTCAAATGGAAGACCTGGCGGCCGTTTACCATTTGATCAATACCGCCTCTGACGATGCCGTCGAGATCGTCGATACGCTGATCCATCCTTTTAACGATGTGTCCCGGAACAATATTCCCTTCCGCGATAAAGACGACCCCTGTCCGGATGCGGCGGTCCGGTTTACCGGCCTGGCTACCCTGGCCGACCATACCCTGTATATTGCCAGGACCGGACCGAAAAACGATGCTTCCTCCATTGCAAGGCCGGATAATGCCGTGCTTTTTTACGATAAAGACGGGGTCAATATCGGTTTTGCCAAGGGCTTGAGTGCAACCACCTCCAATTTAAAATCGGTCATTAATGCAACGGCCATAGCGACCTTTGCCGGGCCGCCCCAAAGTCTTACCGGGATCAGTAAATCCCCGGATTTTCTGTTGTGCCTGAGTAATATGGAAAGCGAATATGTTTGTCAGTCGGATATCGAAACGGAATATAAGGTCCTCTGGATAAAAGAGAATTTCGACCCCGAAGGCGGAGTGATCTACGCTGAAAATGCAGACCTGACCGTTATGGACGCAACAAAAGCCGACCGGTTCCTGTATCAGCCGGATCGTTTCGAAGATCCTGCAGATGTTTATATTGCACCGGATCAAACCGGTTATATCTTTGTAGTAGATGCAGGAACAGATTCTTTGTACCAGTTTACCCCCAGCGGTTACGAGGGAGTTAATCCTCCGCCGACATCTACCACAAAAAAACAGGTGATCGCTTCATTCGGCCGTATTGAAAACGATGCCACAGGCGCGAATGAACATTTTCAGTTAAACGACCCCTCCGGCGTTTGTTATTTTAAAAAGGTAATATATATTGCCGATAAAGGCAATAACAGGATTGCAAGATATAAGCTAAGCACCGACCTGGAATGATGTAGGGCTATGAAGAAAGTAGTGGTATTAGGTGCAGGTTTAGTGGGTAAGGCAATTGCCCTCGATCTTCAAAAGAATTATGCGGTCGTATCTGTCGATATCAATGCAGACCGGCTGGCATCCCTTGAAAGCTTCCCGGCTGTCGAAACACTGCAGGCAGACCTTTCCGATCCCCAAGCCATTAAGAAAGCTATCGCTGACTGCGATCTCGTGATCGGTGCGGTGCCCGGGTTTATGGGTTATCAAATGCTGCAGACGGTATTGGAGCAGGGCAAAGATATTGTAGACATTTCCTTTTTCAATGAAGACCCCTTCGAACTGGATGAGCTGGCCAAAGAAAAAGACGTAACTGCCATTGTGGATTGCGGGGTGGCGCCGGGAATGGATAATATCATCTTAGGCTATCATACCCGGCATATGCAGGTGGCATCTTTTGAATGCCTGGTGGGCGGATTACCCAGGGTCAGGGAGTGGTCATACGAGTTCAAAGCCCCCTTTTCTCCCATCGATGTAATTGCCGAGTATACAAGGCCGGCCAGGTATATTAAGGATGGAAAACTGATCACCAAACCGGCGCTGACCGATCCCGAATTGATCCGCTTCGACCGGATAGGAACCCTCGAGGCTTTTAATACGGATGGTTTGAGAAGCTTATTGAAAACCATGAAGGTGCCGAATATGATCGAAAGGACCTTACGCTACCCCGGCCACATCGAATTGATGCGGGTTTTGCGGGAAACCGGCTTCTTTAGCGAGGAAAAGGTCCGGGTGGGAGATGCCGGGATCCGGCCCTTGGATCTGACGGCAAAACTGTTGTTCCCGCTATGGCAATTGAAGGATGATGACGAGGAATTTACCGTGATGCGTGTAACCGTCGAGGGGACGGAAAACGGAGAGGCCCGGAAGTATGTCTATCATTTGCTGGACAGCTATGATCCGGCCACGAAAACATCATCGATGGCGAGAACAACCGGATATACCTGTACGGCTGCCGCTTCGCTGCTGCTGAACGGTAAATTTTCCCGGAAGGGGATCATACCGCCCGAATATCTTGGAGAGGAACCCGGTTGCCTGGACCTGATCCTGGAATATTTGGCAGGGCGTGGCGTCATCTATGAATGTGAGGTATCCAAAGGCAGCGCAACTTAACGGAATAGAAAATAATTGATTAAATTTGAATTAAAAAATATTGTCATGAGAAAACCGCTACTACTGCTAATCATTTGTATAGGATTCACCATCGGATCGAAGAGTCAAAATCCAATGACCCTGGTCTATGATACCAATAACGTAACCAATATTATCAGTCAGCTCTCCGGTTTGAAGATGACCGACTTCCGGAAGTTTGCCATTGACAAGAATAATACTTATTGGCTGGCCAGTAACAGTGGTGGGCTGGTTAGCTTTGACGGGTTGAATTGGGATCAGTTGACTGTCGCCAATACGGATACGGTCATTCCGGACAACTTTATCAATGTGGTATATATCGATAAAGACGGAACCAAATGGATCGGCAACCAGGCCGGGGGAGCTTTGAAAATAACCGATAGCGATACCACCAAATTCAATACCGTCAACAGTAATATCCCGGAAAATGAGATCAAGGATATTGTTGCCGATAAGGACGGCAACATATGGTTTGCGATGAATTCCACCGGTGTGGCGAAATTTGATGGCGTTCAATGGAGAGTATATAATACCCTGGATGGCATTCCCAGTGATTTCACCAATACGATCGCCTACGATGCCGCCAAGGACGAAGTGTGGGTAGGAACACAATCCGGTGCGGCCGTTTTCGACGGCACCTTCTGGACGCCCTTTACAACCGGTAACAGCAACATACCCTCTGACCTGGTATTCGGGATTGCATTTGCCTCCAACGGAGATGTATGGTTTGCCACATTCGGTGGCGGCGTCGGCGTGAAAAGCGGAACGAACTGGACCACCCATAATTCCGGGAACGGCGTCCCGAATAATTTTATCTCTTCCATTGCTATCGATAAAGCCGGGGATGTGTGGGTAGGTA
>JANQFB010000569.1 GCA_028278085.1 Chitinophagales bacterium | reverse complement strand
ATTCAGGCTTAGGTCGGTGTTAAATCCTGTATTGCCCAGGCTAAAATCGCCATTGAATACCCAATTGCTATCCGGTTCGCAGCATGATTTGGTTAAAAGGGTGATACTATCTGAAAGGGCCACAGCATCACAAAAACGACCGCTGATGGAAGTCAGGATAATTGTTGTCGTATCCAGGGGAGTAACCAGAATGGCATATGTACCGGATAAGTGCGTAGCGATCGTTTTTGTTTTAGGCATGCCGTTTTCGGTATATTTTAACTCAAACGGCCCATAGCCGTTAACCTTTACATTGACCACAACGGGGAAGCCTTCGCATACGGTTTGATCGGGAGTAACAATACTGGCCTGTATACTGCCGAACACTCTAACGGTTTTGCATCTTGTGGTACTGCCGTTTGTATTAGTTGTTGTCAGACTTACCGTATAAGTTCCGGCAACGGTATAGGCATGCGTAGGATTTTGAACCGTGCTGGTTTGACTGTCTCCAAAATCCCATTGATAGGAAGTTACCGGAAATCCGGGATTGGTATTGGATTGATCGGTAAAAATTACCAGCTCGTTTTCGCAAACCGTGTCCTGGTTCATGGAAAAGTCCGTATGGGGTTGATCCGAGCAGGCAAAACCGCCATAGCTGGCCCATGCGCTTAAATAGTTCTTGATGAAACAATGCATTCGGCCTGCCTGTTGTGCGGTGAATACACTCCGGCAATTTGAATAGCTCATGATGTTGTCATAAGCGGAGTTGTTGATGTCAAAAGCCGAACAGCTATCAGGAGTACTAAAGTTGGGATTACAGGATGAAGTACTTGTATGTGGATCGGTGTCGCTGCACCAATCTCCGGTGTTGTCTCCGTCTTTAGCTTGACCGGCTGCATTGGCCAGGGATTCATAACAGGGGCCACAGGTATTCACTTCCTCGATCCCATAAAAGGTATGTTCCAGGCCAAAGACATGTCCCATTTCATGCGAAAGAATGTGATTAGTTGAATTGCCGGTTATCACAATACCCCCGGTAGTATCTGTTCCTCCACCTGGAGCATTGGGTGAAACGGCATATCCACCGACGGATACTCCGCCCAATGTAATATCATTGACCACATAAACATTGATCGTATTAGCCGGATCATGGGCATGGGATTTTTTCATGGCTTCATCTTCCCCTACGTCAACGTTTAGATTTGTATAAGGGCTACTGCCAACATGGGTTATGGCTGAATAACAGAAGCTAATACCATGAGCCGAAAAGTCATTGTTCAATTCATTGACCAGGGTTTGGATCTGGCTTGCAGTGGCCACACCGTTAAATACTGTCCAGTGCAGGTTAAAATAAGTAACCGGTGGATTTGTCTCTGGTATGAATGGGTTCCTTATCGCAGGATCATTGCAGGGTTCAAGGGTTGGACAATGATTGCGATCAGGTGAATTGCTGACAGTAGGATAAGGTGTAATGCACCCACCCGGAACGGGGTTACCTGGAAAGTACCAGGTGGTCGTCGATCCGTCGGGATGGTCGGTTGAACCGGCTATCTGTCCGAAATGGATTAATGGGTAAAGCAGGATCAATAAAGCAAGGGGAAGGAATCGTTTGGCTGTGATTTGTTTTTGATTTTTCATGGTTTAAATGTTTAAGTTATCGGTATTATTTGTCTAAAGCCATACAAATTGATATTGGACATCATGCAATTGGTATTTGGGTGCTATTTAGTTATAATGGATTAATAACTATATGTTTTAATTTTTTCATGTAACTATTCATAGTCCTGTGGTTCACTTGTAAAAGACTGTATGGAAAGGGGTAGAAATAAAACCTTCAAGGCGATTCGCGTCTTGAAGGTTTTGATCTGATTAGCCTAATTGACTATTCAGTTCTGGATTTGGAGAAGCAACAAGTAAAAGAAATAGACTGGTAGATATCATTTTATCCTTTATCTTTCTCCTTTTGAGGATAAAGGTATTAATGGTATACTGGATCCTTTGTATCGATTGTCTTTTCAATTCCATTATTTGATTACCGTAAATGCGTTTACCCGGAATGGTTATATACATTTCCCGGTCTCTGACCTCGGCAGTGTAAATGGTGGCGTCTTCATCAATGCTAATATGATGAT
>JANQFB010000514.1 GCA_028278085.1 Chitinophagales bacterium | reverse complement strand
CAGGGGCCAGTTTCCCCCATTTCCCAAAAGTTGTCCTTTTTATCGCAGCGCAGGATCCTTTCTTCCGGGATATGCGCTTTCCAGCATTGGAAGGCTTCTTCATCAGCAGGGAGTTGATCGGCTTTGTCTCCGCCGAAAATAGTAACATATAGCCTATTTTGTTCAATTTTATAGACAGCCGTCAGCAGTTCCCAGGCCCATTGGATGGCTTCTTTTTTAAAATAATCGCCAAACGACCAATTCCCCAGCATTTCAAACATCGTGTGATGATAGGTATCCAAACCTACTTCTTCCAGGTCATTGTGTTTTCCCGAAACCCTAAGGCACTTCTGGGTATCCGCCACGCGTTTGTCTTTAGCCGTCCGCTCCCCCAGGAAGGTATCTTTGAATTGATTCATACCCGCATTGGTGAACATCAGTGTCGGATCGTGCTTCACCACGATGGGTGCCGAGGGGACGATCTTATGCCCTTTTTCCTGGAAGAAATTCAAAAAGGTTTGCCTGATTTCACGGGACTGCATCGGGGCTATTGTTAATTACTTTTGCTTGGGTTTTTAACAATTTTTTTATATTTGCAAGGATTTTTGCCGATTCTACCTGCAAATTGGCGGTAAAATTAGGTAATATTTTTAAGTTTTAAGGGATGAAAAAAGTCAAATATTTCTATAATAATCAGACTTTACGGTACGAGCGACTGGAGTCCGGATTTACCCAAAAAGCTTGGAGGATACTGGGGTTTTTATGTGCGACGATCATTTTTTCCATTGTGATCGTAACGATCGCTTATAGCTACCTGGATTCGCCGAAAGAGAAATTGCTGAAGCGGGAGATCAGTAAAATGAAGTTGCAATATGAGCTGATGGCCCAAAAACTCGACCAGGTCCAGCATATTATCACCGATCTTGAAGATAAGGACGATAATATCTACCGGGTGATCTTCGAGGCCGAGCCGATCCCCAAATCTGTCAGGCAGGCGGGTTATGGTGGTGCCAGCCGGTATAATGGCCTGGAAACTTACAAGAACAGTGAGTTGATGATAGAGACTGCCGAAAAGCTCGACAAGATCAAGCGGCAGGTCTATATCCAATCCAAATCTTATGATGAATTGTATAAGATGATCCAGAACAAGGAAAATATGCTGGCTTCGATCCCTGCTATTCAGCCTGTGGCTAATAAAGATCTGAAGCGAATGGCTTCGGGTTACGGTTACCGGATCGATCCGATCTATAAAACGCCCAGAATGCATTGGGGTATGGATTTTACGGCTCCCAGGGGAACCGAGATCTATGCTACCGGTGATGGGAAAGTGGAAATGGTCAAGCATTCCAATCGTGGATATGGCCGCCATTTGGTGATCAATCATGGTTATGGCTATAAAACACTTTATGCCCATATGAGCCGGATCAAGGTGAGAAAAGGACAAACAGTTAAGCGTGGCCAGATCATCGGCTATGTTGGTAATTCCGGTAAATCTGTGGGCCCGCATCTCCATTATGAAGTATTAAAGGATGGGAATAAGGTCAATCCGGTCAATTATTACTATAATGACCTGACCCCCGAGGAATACGAGAAAATGCTTGAAATTTCGGCGCGGCACAGTCAATCATTTGATTAAACATATCGAGGCTCTCCCCAACCCGGAGAGCCTTTTTTTCTACTCGACCGATCATGAGTCATCTGAAGTTTACCCAAAAGGCATTGCTGGCCATTGGCTTATGTGTCATCGTTGGATTGATGATCAACATGGGCAACCCAAGCAGTGAACCTCCGGCAGGCGAAAGCCCTCCCACACCTGACCGCCCGGATTCTATTACCATTATCGGGGTCGGTGATATGATGCTGGGAACGAACTACCCATCCGTCCGCTACTTACCCCCGAATGACGGCAGGGATCTCCTGAAACCCATGTGGGGAGTCCTGCGGCAGGCCGATATTACGTTTGGCAACCTGGAGGGTGTATTGCTGGACAAGGCCGGGCAAGTTAAAAGTTGCAAAGATCCGAGTAAGTGTTATGCTTTTCGTATGCCCGAGCGCTACGTCAACCACTTGGTTGAAGCGGGTTTTGACATGGTGAGCGTGGCCAATAACCATATGGGCGATTTCGGGGAAACCGGCCGTATCAACACCTTGAAGGTTTTGGAAAAAGCCAGTATCCATCATGCGGGTCTGTTGAGCCGCCCCACTGCCATTGTGGAGCAAAATGGAATTACTTATGGTTTGTGTGCTTTTTCTCCGAATACGGGAACCTGTGATATCCGGAAAATTCAGGAAGCCGGGGATATTGTTGCGGAGCTGGATCGGCAATGCGATATTGTGATCGTGTCTTTCCACGGCGGAGCGGAGGGCAGCAGTCATCAGCGTGTACCCCGGAGAACGGAAACCTTTTATGGGGAGAACAGGGGTAATGTGTATGAGTTCGCCCACCGGATGATCGATGCGGGGGCAGATATTATTTTCGGCCACGGACCGCATGTTACCCGGGCCATCGATCTTTACAAAGACCGTTTCATTACATATAGCTTGGGTAATTTCTGCACCTATGCACGGTTCAGTTTAAAGGGCCCCAATGGCATTGCTCCGGTCATCAAGTTGTGGACGGACAAGCAAGGCGCCTTTCTGAAAGGAGAGATCATACCGGTATTCCAGGAAGACGAAGGTGGCCCCCAACCGGACAGTCTGAAGCGGGCGATCCATTTGATCCGGGACCTGACGGCTAAGGATTTTCCGGAATTGGATATTAATATTACGGAAAATGGTCTAATTTTAAAGAATTGACCATTGAACCGTTCCATTGGCCTCATCTGTTGAATTTTCGGGTTTTTTCAGAAGCTTTTCTCCTTCATCCGCCGGAGCATACCCGGTATTAAATGTTGATCCGCTTGCCTTATAAAGAGAAAACCATAGAAAAGCTTTATTATTCCATCGGTGAGGTGGCACGGATGTTTAAGGTATCCACCTCGCTCATCCGGTTTTGGGAAAATGAATTCGATATCCTGAAGCCCAAGAAAAATAAAAAGGGTAACCGGATGTTCACGCCCGCCGATATCGACAATCTCAAGATCATCTATCACCTGGTCAAGGAACGTGGCTTCACCCTCGATGGCGCCAAGCGGAAGCTACGGGAAAACAAACAGGATACCATCGATCACCACGAGATCAAAGAGTCTTTATTAAAACTTCGCGCTTTCCTGCTCCAGATCAAGGATAATTTGTAGTCGCCGGTGACGGATTGCTATCGCAGTGTCTCCGCCCTTCGGCAGATGCCACTGCTTGAGAGTCGTGGGGATCAGTCGACGAACAGGGGTGACTTGTTCCCCGGGGAGATTGTTTCGACTAAGGTGTTGACGGCGGCTTTGCCTTTGGGGCCGAGATCAAGGGTGTAGGCGTTTACGTAGAGTTCGATATGCCGATTGATCACCTGCTGATCCATTTCCTGGGCATGGGTACGGACATAAGCTGTCGAAGCTTCCGGATGAT
>JANQFB010000507.1 GCA_028278085.1 Chitinophagales bacterium | reverse complement strand
GGGCCAATTCCCGGATATAATCACATTTCCGGTCGTGTTCCATCTGCAGGGAGCCATCGGATACTTCGGCGTGTTGCACCTGGTATTTGTCCAGTATTTTCAGGTAATCATCAAACTGATCCCTTACCACGAAGGCTTCGAACAAGGTGCCGCCAAAATACACCGGGATATTGAACTCCCGGTACAGATCCAGCTTTTCCGAAAGGTTTGGCGTGACATAGCTGGTGCCGAAACCTAACTTGATAAGGTCTGTATAGGGTTCTGCTATGGAAAGGAAATTCTCGACTTCCCGAAGGCTCATTCCTTTATCCATAACCATAGTCAGGCCATGATTCCTCCTTTTTGCCGTACGCTCAGGAAGATTATTAAGGTTAAAGTTCATACATCAGGGGTTATATTGCCTTATCAGGTTGATCAGATCATCATCATCCTTTAATTCAGGCAACAGATCGAAGAGTAAATGGTGGTCCTCATAATTCAGCAATAACGCGTCTTCCATGAGGAATAATGCTTCTTTTCTTTTTCCAAGCGCGTAAAGTAAGGCGCTTTTAATATATATCAATGAGGCCTTTTCACCGATATGTCCGATGGCCATATTCATGGTATTGACTGCTTCATCCAGTTCCCCGGATTCGAACAGGAAGGCCACCAGGCGAACCCAGTTACCTTCCATGAAAGGCCGGTGCTTCAGAGCCTTTAGGTAAAATTCGATGGCCAGCTCTTTCTGTTCCAGCATGGCATAGGTTTCGGCGATCACCATCAGGTATTCGATCGGCTCGCTGTTCAGCTTGAGGGCCTTTTGGAAAGCCTGTAGGGCCTGTTCATATTTCTGTTGTTGAAGGTAGGTATTGCCCAACTTGTAATAGGCCCGGTGAAAACCGGGGTCAAGACGGGTAGCCCTCCGGAAATAGTAAGCCGCCTGGGTATGATCTTTCAACTTTTCAAAACAGGTTCCAATACCATAGTAGATCATTTCAGGGTCGGTCGAGATCTCCAGCGCCTCTTTGAATTTTTTGATGGCCTCTGTATACTTTTCAAGCTTTATGTAAACGCCCGCACAATCTTTGTAGGCAGGTTCAAACCGGTCGTTGATCGCAATCACAAATTCATAGGCATCAATGGCTTTTTCATACAAACCAAGACCATTATAGGCCTGAGCCAGATTGAACCAGGCCAGGTAAGCATAGGGTTCCTGGTCGATTAGCTTTTGATGGAATGTAACACTTTCACTGAAATTTTCATTGAGTTCCACACAAAACCATATCTTTTGCAGGGCGTCTTCATTTTCAGGATTGTGCCGGATCGCTTTTTTCAGGCTTTCATACATCAGGTCGAGCTTATCCCAGTCCTCGTAAACCTCTGCCATTTCCAGGTAGATCTGGTCCCATTCTTCCGGATCTACCTTGCTAAAAGCTTGCCGGAGACTGGATATCGCTTGCTCATGATTGGATTCCCAAACGTAGATCTCTGCCCTTAGCAGGTATATGTCGGCATCCATGTTGTCAAGGATCTCTGCTTTATCCAGCATTTCATGGGCTTCGGCATATTGCTGACTGTCGATCAGCGCCTGCGCATTTTTGACCAGGAAAACAGCCGAATAGGGATATTGTGTAATGGCCGTCCGGATAACCTGTAATGCCTTTTCGGTTTGTTCATGTTCATCGTAAAAGTCAATCAATTGCTCATAGGAATTTTCTTCAAAAAAATAAGATTCGTTATTTTTTATCATTTCCTCATATCGCTTGACCAGTTGCCTGATCTCCTTATTCAGTTCTCCTTCAAATTCGTGTTCAAACATTAACCTTAATTATACGGATGAGCTATGGTAAAAGATCTGGTGTTGTTTATTTGAAAACCGGCCCTGTCTTTCTTGCCTGAATAGTTAATGCAGTCCTTTTCCGGCCTTGGTTTCAGCCATTCCATCGAGAAAATCACAGCTACGGATAACACCATTAACACTATCGGCAAAAATACAAAAATATACTGATTTGACCCTGCCCCCCGATGGCCATATATGTTTTAAATGCATGCGAATGTAAGGCTATGAAAACATGCCTAATAGCGCACCATCAGCCGGCGTGCGCCAAATACACAGGGTCACGATAAAAAGTTAAGCCCAATGAAAATATATTTTTAAATTTACAGCCTTGCCGGAGTTCCGGGATCCGAGTTGCAGACCTCATTTGTTAAATTACGTCAAAATTGAGTCAAAATTGAGTCAAAATCAATGTAAGATTGTGTTAAAATTGCACAATATCGAAGTTTTTCAGGCGTTTAATCCTACCCCTTGATGATCCGATCTTGCCTCTCTATAATCCTTGTCTTTTGGTTGCATGGGACGTTTGCCCGGGCATACTGGCAGCAGGAAGCCCATTATAAGATCGAAGTCAGTTTAAACGATACCCTGCATGAGCTTCATGCTTTCCTGGAATTAACCTATATCAACCATTCTCCCGACACGCTCAACTATATTATATTCCACCTGTGGCCGAATGCCTATAAGAATCACGAAACGGCATTTGCCCGCCAGCAATTGGGCAACAGAACCACCTCTTTTTATTATTCCACCAAAAAAAAACGGGGCTATATCGACGACCTCGAGTTCCGATCAAATAATAAAGACCTGAGCTGGACCTATGATCCGTTATATATCGATATAGCCAGGGTGAACCTGGCTGAACCCTTATTGCCGGGTGGAAAGGTTGTGATCACCACTCCATTTCATATTAAGATCCCAAGAACTTATTCGAGGTTAGGTCATTACAGACAATCCTACCAGATCACGCAATGGTATCCGAAGCCTGCTGTTTATGACCGTGAGGGCTGGCATCCGATGCCCTACCTGGATCAGGGAGAGTTTTATTCGGAATTCGGATCATTTGATGTAAAGATCACTTTGCCGGACAATTATGTGGTTGGCGCTACGGGTGTTTTGCAGAATCCCGAGGAAATCGAATGGATGAACAACAAAGCGGCCGAAACTGCGTCGATCGTAGATTTCAGCGACGATGAGTCGTTTCCGCCATCTTCCAAAACAACTAAAACCCTTCACTATAAACAAGACAAGATCCATGATTTTGCCTGGTTTGCCGATAAACGCTTTCATGTACTGAAGGGAGAGATTGCCTTACCGGGATCCGGCAGGACGGTTCAAACCTGGGCGCTGTTCACCAATGAAGAAGCTGACCTTTGGAAAAAGAGCATTCCTTATATCAATGATGCTGTATACTACTATTCCAAATGGGTCGGGGAATATCCCTATGATCACTGTACGGCACTGTTAGCGGCCTTGAGCGCCGGGGGAGGGATGGAATACCCGATGGTAACGGTGATCAGCAGTATGCCGGATGATAAGGCTTTGGAAAATGTGATCATCCATGAAGTGGGGCATAACTGGTTTTACGGTATCCTGGGGAGTAACGAAAGGGATCATGCCTGGATGGATGAAGGGATCAATTCCTTTTATGAAAGAAGATTATTGGAGACCCTGCATCCGGGACGGAATATACTTGGAGATGCCGACAGCACCGTGCTTGCCAAATGGTTTGACCTGCAGCATATTTCCCTGCGGGAGGATGAATACCTGGGTTATTTGTTAAATGCCCGGAGGAGCCTCGATCAG
>JANQFB010000499.1 GCA_028278085.1 Chitinophagales bacterium | reverse complement strand
GAAAAGCGTAACGGAGCCTGTTGTGGAATACCCGGCCTCCAGCGCCTGGGTAACCGCTTGCGGTGGTACCATGCTTACCCGTAACGAGAATGATGAAATTACCAATGAAAGTGTTTGGAATTCCGTTTTCCTGTATGGCGCCCTGGTGAAGAACGCCTCCGGAGGCGGGTTCAGCAGGTTTATTGAAAGGCCGGATTACCAAAAGAAGGCTATTTCAGCCGACTATGTGCCGGAGCATGCTACGCAACGAGGGGTACCGGATGTTTCCGCTCATGCCGATGTATCCCCGGATGGCATCGGATTCCAGATCTACATGCAAGGTAAACATTGGGTTACCGGCGGTACCAGCTCGGTGCCACCCTTTTGGGCTGCGCTGGTCGCCCGGCTCAACCAGGCCAGGGGTAAACGGATGGGCTTTTTAAACCCCTACCTGTATCAAATGGCCGGAACAGATGCTTTGACAGAAATTACCGAGGGAACAAATACCATGTATAATGATCCTTCCCTCTACCAGGCCGGCCCCGGCTGGAATGCCTGCACAGGGCTTGGCATTCCCCATGGCAGGAAGATGCTGGAGTGGTTCAAACAATATGATGTCGATAATCCCGAAGAATAATCGGGTATAATGATCTTCCGGCGGGTTCTCCTTTTGGACGCCAGATACCTCATAGCCTTATAAGGGAGACTTTATTGGCAACCAATGAGGCTTCTACCGGCATGCCTAAATGTTCCGGAACTCGTCTGTTTGGGAAAAACCGATCACAGCAGGGAATTCATCCGGGAACAGCCAACGCAAATACTGGTAAAGGATACCGGCAATACCTTCGTAGAACATCACATGCATAAAATGAGGAGATAGCATGAATTTTCCGTTACGACGGTATTTTTCGACGATTCCGGCAGTTATTTTTTCTTTTTCGGGGGATGCATGGTTTTGCAGGATGGCTTCCAGGTAGCCGGCAAGCCCATTTGACAAATGATCCGGCCCCTTGACCTGTTGCAAAGCAGCCATCAAAGCCGGTAAGGAATGCTGAGCCCATCCGTTTTCCGGAAAATGATCATTCCGGTCAGGTTCCGGCGGAAACGAACGCCGGAGGTCTGCTGCCAGACCGGTAAAACTATCATCTTGCAGCAGCTTACCGGTAATCTGAAGGCTCCGGATGATCGATCCGGTATCGTTCCAATTCTCCAAAGTTCCGGGCTCCGGCGTACCGGATTGAAGGGCTTCTTTCAACGGCTCCACCAGGCAGTATACCAGGTCCCGGTAAGCTGGCTTCCCGGTGAAGCGGGACAAGGCGGCCATAAGCAGGATAATACCGGAAAGACCATCACTTAATTGGTAATGCCGCATCCATCCGGAAGACTCATCACGGATCTTATTGGCCAGACCAAGGTCATGAAAATGTTCATAACAAAACCGGATATTATCCCCTATGCTGCAAATGATGTGGGCTAACTCCCTTTCTTCGGCCCCTTGCGGATTCAGTGCAAAAAACTTAGGGTCCTGATCTTGCCGGCTTCCGGGTTCGGCCAGGTAATGCTCAACTATAGCTATTTGCCGGGCCACATAATTTTCGGAGCCCAGATCCCGGATATGTTCTTCAAATACCTGTTTTGCACTTTTCGTAAAAATCGAAGGCAGGTTTATGACTGCCGGATCATAACGATCCTGGTCCAGGCGGCCATGAAACCAGGGGATCAACTGTTGTTCCATCATCTCAATTTCCCGGGACAAGAGTAATTGGGCATCGCTGATAGCCACGGCGGGCATATAGGCGGCCGATAGCTTATCGATCGCTAAGCTCCTGTCCAGTCCGTTCTCCAGGTTATCCGGATCCCTGAGTTCCAGGAGCAGGTTGAGATAGTATGCCGTCGGCCGGATCAGTACCCGGCATTCCCGGTCAAAATTCCGGGTGATGGTTCTGACCAGGGTATGAAACGCCTGTCGGTTGACCTGCAGGAAGGATAGTATGTCAAGATATCCGCCCAGGATCTGAGATCGGTAGGCATATGGATTTACTGTTTTTCCTCGAAACCTGGGAATATTCTGCCCCTTCCTGTTCACAGATACCTTAACGAGCCGCATATGATCCCGGTTGACCTGTTTTATCCTTTTGGTGGTATAACTTGACTGGTTTTCATAAACCCCATTAATGGATTCCGGGTCGGGATAAAACAGTTTTTGGAGATCGAGCAGGAAGTGGCTGCGCGCCAGGGAATGCAGGATGCCATCCTCCAGCCAGCAATCGCCGGAGAAAGTGGCATGGGGATCCAACTTTACCCAGGGGCTGAACAGGGTCTCGTTATCCGTTAAAACCGGGAATGCCCCCATGGCCCGGATATTCCCAAAGTGGTAATCGGTGCTGCCCAGCACCTGCAACAAGCCTGCCAAATGGCCGATCCTGGTGTAGAAATCCCTGACTTCCTGTTCTTCCCGGCAGATGGTATAAGGAATATATTCCTGCCAGGAATAGGCATCTTTGTCCAGTACTTTCGGGAGATAATGTGGCAATAAATTTGCTTGTTCATTGATCCATTCGATAAGCCGGTTCAGCACCATATCCCCGTCAGGCGAGCGCGGCTTATAAACCAACCGGTACCCCCCGGAGAACTTCAGGATCGCTACCTGGCCGGCCGTGGTATGGGCGCCGCTTAACCCGGTCCGGACCGACACAAGCTTGCCAGGGTCCTTATCCTTAAAGAATAGGGATTTAAAGGCTGGTTTATCATTCCTGAGCCTGTCGAAAAGCAAGCCGGTGCCCTGAACCCACTTCGTTACGGTCAGGGTCAGTAATCGCGCCAAGGAACTGTATTGCTCAAAAAACCCAACGATACCTCCGTTGAAGAGCTGCTGTACATAAGCGCGGTAGTGTTGGTTGCCGGAAGCATCGGCCGGTTCCCGGATGGTAGCAGGATAATCCTCCCGCTTGAATGCCTTAAAGTGTTCATAGAAACAGGCTGCAGATAGTTTTGACAGCTCCACCGACAGGATCCGAAGGCAATTTCTGCGGGCATTGGGGTGAACCACAACGTCATTAGCACCGGTGCCTAACAGTTTATCCCCCTGTTCGACAAAAGGGAGCAGTACCTCCTCGAAGGCTACCGGCGCCCGGGGATCGAGCAGATCATGGGAGCCTGCTTTCGGGATATGATCCCTGCTGTATCGCTCCAGCACTTGCCTGAACAAGGAGATCCAGCCGGATAATTCCTGTTGAGTTTTTTTATGATCTTTTTGCTGCGCCCGGATCCGTTCTTTTTCTGCCAAAAACCAGCTTTTCCGCTGTTGGAGCTGCGGGCCATGGGCAGTGGAAACATGGCGGTCCCATTTGGCCAGTTGTGCCAGGCTTAACCGATCCGGGATCTCGCCATTGATCAACTCCTCTCCGAATCTTTCCGTAAGCGTGGCCGCTTTTTCGTGGATCTTCGCCAGGATATCATCAGGGATCTTCACAAGATTAAAAGTAATAATATTCGGGAGGATAAGTTTTGAACCAGCCTACTGCCGGGGGCGGAACAAAAAAAAGGCCTTGAAAACTATTCGGTTCCCAAGGCCCACCCTGACTTGTATTATGAAAAACAAGAGAAAAAACTACAAACAAGGTATCATTGAAAATTGACTTTTACCAAGTACTTTTCTGCTATTTGACATTATAGGCATTCACTGGTTAACTAATCCGTCCAGGGCAGATCGGGTACACTTCCCGTTGCCGGACATGGTGTACAGTGCTCACCTTGTGCACAGCAGTTTTCCCAGGCTGTTAAAGCTATCGAAACTGCATTTCTTTGTGTTCTGATCTCGGTTTTTTTCGCCTGGACATCCCGCTCAGCAGCCTGTGCCCGCTCTGCTGCTTCGGCACGGTCTGCAGGATCGGCTGCAAGTACCTGGGGGTGACTACTCGTCGTTATGGTAACCATATAATCCAGCATGCGTTGTAGGCGGTTATATTCCCGGGTCAGGCTACTATAGGCTGCCAGTTCCCGGCAATAAGCTGCCCGTTTATCAGAGCAATCACAGGGTCCTTCTTCTTCATCCTCCGGTGCAAGTACGTCTACTACATCAGCAGTGGCCGTTCCAACCGCCCATCCGAGGGTGCCCGTGATCGCACCTCCTGCGACAATAGATCCCCCGGTAGCAGGAGCTCCCGGACCGGAAGCACCGGCTGCACCCCAGGTGGCAGGATTGCTTAAGGTCATCATTGCACCGGTCGCATCTGCCATGCCTGCTTCCAGCCATTCTCTGAACGTGTACGCAAAAATAGGCAGGCCTCCGCCACCCGATCCGCCACATTGATGGGTATTGGTTAAGGAATCGGATATACCGCCAAACCAGAAATAGAGGGAATACCTCGCTACAGCGGCAAACGAATATAATGCTGATTGCTCACCTCCGCTTAAACCATTGTCGTCTGTTAAACCATTTTCAATAGCCTTGATCTGGTCGATGAAAATGCCAAAATCAGAACAATCTTCCCCACCTTCCAGTGTTTGCACCGCTTCCATCATCGCGCCATAGTGATTCAGAAAAGCAGCCGATAATTCATTACCGGTTAATGGAGGATCACTGTTATTGGCCGCGAGGATATCATTATCATGAAAATCGAGCAGGAAACTATTCCAAACGGCATCGGTTTGAAATCCGAATATATCGGAAACCACACCGGCACAATCCGCATGTTCGCCAACACAGAATCCTTCCGCAATCTCAAAAATATCCTCATAGGTCACTTCCCGCAGATCTTCAACGGTCGGATAGATCTGTTCCATCTGGTCAAGGGTGTAAGCTATCCAATCATTGTGTAGCTGGCCTACAAAATCCATAGGATTCGAAGGGTTGAATATCTCGATCGTGTTGAATCCACAGGCCAAGGTAGGTCCGGTAGCCTGACTTTCTTCAACCGGATCAGGTCCGATATTTTGATCTCCCTGCAAAGCAATGGCACTGGCCCATCCATTCCCATTGATCAGCGCTACGTTAAAAGTAACCTGGTCGCCAACCGATATGCTGCCCGAAAGGGATGGGTCGTTGAAATAAAAAATCATACCGCCGGCAAGGATTGTTCCTTCTCCCGAACCGTTAATGGTCTGGACAACGCCAACAGCTCTGTTGAGTAAATCATCATCCACCGGTTCAGGTGATACAATTGTTTCGGGTGGGCTGGCCTCTTCATTGTTGTTAGCCAAAAGCTGAACCGGAGAGATCCCGATCTGTACACTAAGCAAAAAAGCAACTCCGGCTAACATTCCGACAATCCTTCCGACAATCGGTGATAAATGCCTGAACAAGTCAGGTGTTAATATTGATTTGATCTTTTTCATAATCTACTATAGTTTTAAATTCTGGATCAATGATAATCAACCGCCAAACTATAGCTTGGGCTATGAAAAGTCAATACCGGCGGGAGTTTAATGAGCGTACCATATCTGTGAGGGGAGATTCCCGACAGGATAATTAGAATTTGACAGGCCTGTCGGATACAACATTCCCGACAAAAATGCCAGGTTCAAAGCCGGGCAAACTTTTCCAGGAACTCTTCCCGCCGGGCGTTGGATACCGGAATATGCACATTATCGGATAAGATCAAATACCTGGCATTGCCCCGGGCATATTTTTTGACATGATGGAGATTGATCAAATGGGACTGGTGTACCCGGAGAAAATCAATTTGGGCCAGGAGCGATTCGTATTCTTTCAATGTTTTGCTGACCATTAGCTTGCTTCCGTCCTGCAACACAAAGGTGCAGTAGTTGGACGCTGCTTCACAACGGACAATGTCGCAGATCCTCACCACGGTGAAGCCATCCGAATTGGGAATAACGATCTTCTGTTGCTGGCGGCTGCCCATTTTGATATTTTCGATCAGGATGTCCAGCTTATCCATTTTTTCAGCGGATCGTAAGCGTATCATGGCTTTGTCGATCGCGCTTTTCAGATCCTGGATATTGATGGGTTTCAGGAGATAATCGAGGGCGGAGCATTTAAAAGCATCGATAGCATATTGGTTATAGGCTGTTGTAAAAATGACTTCGAAATCCCTTTTGGGCAGGTAGTCGAACAACTCAAATCCGTTTTCACCCTGCAGTTCGATATCCAGGAATACTATGGCAGGATTGTGTTTCATGATAGCATGAATACCTTCTTTGATATTATCTGCCGTACTGACCAACTCAACATTGTCCAGGTACTTTTTCACCAATCCGGAAAGCACTTTTTGCGCTTTGGGTTCATCTTCAATCAATACTGCGTTTATCATCGCTTATGCCTTTTTATAGGGTAAAATAATTTCTACAGCCGTTCCACAGGCTTGCTGCTGTTGATCGTACAGATCAGACACCCGAACTTCTTTCAACCGTTTATGCTGATTCAGGATCTTCAGCCGTTCCTCGGTGATTTGCATCCCGAACGACCGGTGTTTTTTCGCATTCAGATTCCTGGATCTGATCCGTCCTATTCCATCGTCTTTGATGATGCATTTGATCCCCTCCCCGTTCTGCTGTACGAACAGCTCTATTTTTCCGGGCGCCTTTTTTGGGATGATGCCGTGCCATATGGCATTTTCCACGAAGGGTTGGATGAGCATGGGTGAGATCAGGATCTCTTCGGGTTGCAATTTATCATCCAGGTGAATGGCAAAGGAAAGTTTATCTTCTATCCTCATATGCTCTAATTCGAGATAGAGCTTGATGGTTTTCAATTCCGTGGCCAGGTCAATATATGAACGGGTGGAATTTTCCAGGACCAATCTCAGCAAACTGCCGAACTTGGACAGGTAATCCATGGCTAATTCATTCTTATGCTCCAGGATCAGGCTTTGAAAAGCATTCATACAATTGAATATGAAGTGTGGATTCATTTGTGATTGGAGGGCTTGTTGTTCCAATTTGGTCATTTTTTGCAAGGTAGCCGCCCGGCGCTTGGTCTGGTGGCGGCTAAAGATGGCCAGAAAGAGCAATAAGCACAAAGTGCCCCCGCCAAGGGTGGTATAATACAAAGTATGCTGGTTTTTCATTTTCAGCGCCTGTAGCTGCTTTTCAGAAGTGAGTATCCGGATCTCTTTCATTTTTTGATCGTGCTGATACCTGGCTTCCAGGTCCTGTATTTGCGTAACTTTTTCAATGTTGAAAAAACTGTCGCTTACGGCCATGTATAATTTCAAATAGTGATGGGCATGGGCATGATCATCGATGGCCGCATAACAGATCTCCAGTTGTTGATAAATATCCTTCAACAAACCGGGAGCATCGATATCCCTGGCGATCGTTAAGGCTTTTAACAAATGGGTTAAAGCTTTTTGATGAGCCTCCAGGGAAATCCATACACTTCCCATCTCGGCCAGGACCCTGGCCTTTCCCATTTGGTCGCCCAGTTGTTCAAGGTGTGTTAAGGAATGTTCAAAAAAGGTCAGGGCCCGGCGGTATTTTCCCTGTCTGGCAAACAGCTTCCCCAAACCACCTTTTGCATTAGCCTTTCCTGTAAGGTTAGCCTGGCGATTGCTGATGTCCAGGCCCTTGTTAAAGTATCTTTCCGCAGCCTCGAGATCATTCAATTCGAGGTAACAATACCCGATATTATTCATGGCATTGTATAAATATTCATCATCGTACCTGGTTTTCAGGTCCAATGACTGGCGGTAATACTCGAGGGCTTTGGGGTAGTTTTTTAGCTGCGAATAATAGATATTCCCGACTTCATTATAGATCTTGCCCAGAAACACACTGTCTTTCCTTTTATGCATAATGTCAAGCGCCTGCAAGGCTAATTCGAAAGACCGGTCAAAATCCCCCTTGTTCCTGAAAACCGGGGCCATGTTAAAGAAAGTAGCACCGATAGCGGCAGAATCTTCCAGGAGATGAAAGGCCAATAATGCCTGGGTAAAATAATCCATGGCCGTATCGAAATCTCCCTGAATATTGTAAAGATGGCCCAGGTTACTGGCTGTTTGGGCAATTCCCCTGTGGTCAGACAGATCGGTATACAGGGGAAGCGCCGCCAGGTAGTGTTGCCTGGCGCTGTCGGGGTTGCCGGCCACATGAAAACAATAGCCGAGCAACATATGGGTCAAGGCCATCTTTTCCGGAATTTCCAACGCCTGGTAAATGGTAAGGGCATCGGAAAACATCTGACTGGCCGAATCAAATGCGGCCCGGGTCAGGTAATAGCGGCCCCAGATGTTGTGGTAGACAGCCACCTGGTGGCGATCGGATACCGAACTGATCAGGCGCCTTCCCTTATCAAGGTAGGCAATCGCACGATCCCGGTCGGTATACATATAAGCATAGGCCAGGGAATTATGCAAGGCTAGCTTTTCGTCATGGGTAACGGCATGTTCAAGGGCTTGTTGCAGGCTGTCGATATTGGTTGAAGATGCCGCCAGCAGCAAACCCGACAACCCCGGCACAAGCAGGAAAATTGTTACAGCTATCCGCAGATGATGACTATTACTCGAACCCCTCATTATTCCAGGTATTACTTTGGCATTTCCCGCATAGGAATCCCGTTAAATATTGTCAAATTGGAGTAGAAAATCCGAAAGACTGGTAAGATGAACAATGCGCTTCAATCTCTCAACTAACCAATAAATATAGGATGACGCCGGATCATGCACAATTAAATATGACAAACAGACCGAAATCCCTGACGAACGGACATTTTACATATTTAGGTAAACGATATCTGTCTATGAACCAAATTTGATAGAAAGAACCCCGGAATGATTAATTTAGCGGATCACATGATGAAAGGCTACCGGATCTTCATTACCCGCATATTGCTGCTGCTGCCTATCCTGGCGAGTTCGATGCTCCAGGCACAGGATCCTGCCTATATCGACAGTCTCAGGAACCGCCTATCCATGCTATCGGATACGGGCAAAGCGAAAGTTTTAAATGAACTGGCCCGGCAATTCAGGAATCATCAGCCGGAGCAGTCGGTTAAATATGCCCTCGAAGCCCTGGAATGGGCACAAAAGCATGACCGTATCCGCCAGCAATTGGTCGCCTATAATTTTATCGGGGTCGGTTATAAAAAGATGTCCGAACTCGATAGTGCGGCATTATACCTGGAAAAGGGCTATACTCTGAGCCTCGAGTCGGCTGAGGTCAGGTATCAGGCCACCTTGTCGAGCAACCTCGGGAATTTATGGATAGACAGGGGGGAACTCAAAAAGGCCCTGGACTATTATTTTATCTCCCTGAAAGCTGAGGATTCCCTGGAAAACAAACCCGGCATTGCCGCTTCCTATATCACCATAGGGGCCGTTTACGGTGAGTTGAAGGATATGGACAGGGCCCTGAATTACTTCGAGCAAGCACTGCAGATGTCCGTAGCGATCGACCACCCTTATTACCAACAATTCTGCTACAATAATATCGGGCAAATACACGTCAATAAAGGCGGTTATGCCACCGCTTTACCTTATTTCGAGCAATCACTGGCCCTGTCTGAAAAAATGGGATTGACTGCCAGTATTGCATCTTCCCTGAACAGTATAGGCGTATGCTACCTTGAAATGGGCGACAATAATAAGGCCCTGGAAACGCTGAAAAAATCACTGGACATCAAGATCCGGCTGAATGACATGCGCGGACAGGCCGTTGCCATCGGCAACCTGGGGGATGTTTATTTCAACTTAAAACAATATGACAAGGCCTTCGACCATTATGGGAAAGCCCTGGCTATGGCCAAAGAAACAAATGCCAGGATACTGAGCAAGGAGATCCACCAGATCATCGCCGAGAAGTCCGCCATCCGAAAGGATTTCAAGGAGGCCTATCAGCATCATTTGATTTATACCTCGATCAAAGATTCCATGATCAATGAAGCCACACTCAAACAGGTGAACGAGTTGGAAGCCAAATATGAAAATGAAAAAAAACAGCGGGAAATCGAATTGCTGAATAAAGACAAGGCCCTCAAGGAATCCCAACTGGCGAAAAAAGACACCCAGCGAAATGCCCTGATCATAGGATTGCTGCTGCTCGTTTCCCTGGTGGTGGTGGTACTCTCCGGTTACCAGCAAAAAAAGCAGGCCAATAAGCTGCTATCCAAACAAAAAATGGAGATCCTGGCCAAAAACAAATCCATCACCGATAGTATTGAGTATGCCAAGCGCATACAAAATGCCATTCTACCTCCCCAGGCATTGATGCGGGAATATTTAAAGGAATATTTTATCCTATATCGGCCGAAAGATATTGTCAGCGGTGATTTTTATTGGATCGATAAGATCGGCAACCGCATATTCCTGGCCATGGTCGATTGTACCGGCCACGGTGTTCCCGGGGCATTTGTCAGTATTGTCGGTTATAACGGGCTGAACCGTTGTATCAACGAGTTCTCCCTGACCCGGCCTGCATCGGTCCTCGATAAATTGAATGAACTGGTTGAAGAAGCCTTTCACCAGCAGGAAAAAGACCCTTCGGTTTATGACCAGGATGAAGTGAAAGACGGAATGGACATTGCCTTATGCACCATCGATCTTTCGAAAAACATCCTTGAATTCGCAGGGGCTCATAATCCGCTTTACCTGGTCAGGAAAGGGGCGCTTACCGAAGCCGAGGCC
This sequence comes from Chitinophagales bacterium, assembly GCA_028278085.1. GTDB lineage: Bacteria > Bacteroidota > Bacteroidia > Chitinophagales > JANQFB01 > JANQFB01. The sequence goes on along the minus strand of JANQFB010000499.1, from coordinate 3,284 downwards.
AGTACCCAACCTTTCACCCATAAGGATCACCTGCTCATGGAAGTGGAAGCCGATCGCCAGCCCATCGGCACCTGGAGACAACGCAAGCAATTTACCAACCACCGGGTCGAATTGCTTAAAGGTGACCGGATCTATTTGTTCACTGACGGCTATATCGACCAATTTGGCGGACCGAAAGGCAAGAAGTTTTTCAAAAAACCCTTCAAGGAACTGCTACTATCCATCCAGGATCATTCCATGCAAGATCAGCAAAAGATCATTAACGAAACCCTGGAGCAGTGGAAAAAGGGTTATGAACAGATCGATGATATCAGTGTATTGGGTGTGGAGATCTAGGAGGTCCCCTTCTGTTTATCAAGATTATTTATCCTAAATTTAATGGTCCAAAACCTTTTAAATCCCTTTTGGCTATGAATCGAATGCTGCTACTCTTCCTGTTGACCGGCCTTTCCGCTGTGGCCCAGGAAAACAACAAAACATCTTATGCCCTGCACCGGTACATGCTCATGATCGACGCCGCCCTGCATGAAAATCTTCAATTGGTGCCGGCCGCCATCCGCGGGATCAATATGCAGACCAAAAACCCGGAAGCTACTTTGCTGATGGATTCCACTTTTAACATTATCCGGCAACGGATCAACGATGAAACGGACGTGGAGATCTTACCGGTAAATACTCTGGAAGGGATCGTCCAATATTCGAAAATGGGTTATCCGATCGCCGGTGCGAAAAAAACTGCCAAAGCCAGCGACCGCAAGCATTTCATTGAAGTGAACGTGGAAGTACAGCCGCATGGCAGCTCGACCGGAACCAGTACCCTGGCAAAGGAGGATCTCGGCGGCGCCGAGGTGAGCGCTCAATCGGTCAGGACCAACCACTACCCGGTTATCAAAGTCAACCTGAAGCTATCCGATGAGAACGGCAAAAAAGTAAAAACTTACCAGGGCGTTTACAAGAGTAAAGAAGGGCTGCGTTCCGAAGTCGAAGGTATTCATGCAGACTTCGGGGGATTATCCGTGTTTTTTGATATCAACAGCGATATCGCTGTCTTGCCTTATTACGAGTTCCTGTTTTATGCGGTTAGCGACCTGGTTTACCAGGTAAAAGCCAATCCCTGATCCGGATATGTCAGATGTATCCTATCCCTTTGATAATTGCATTTGACATCAATAACTCAAATTACGATTGACTATAACAAATGCAAGAAAATTGCGTATTCTCTTTAATAATATTGTTGGTTTCCTATAATTTTACCTGGATATATAAAGCAAAGTCGGCTGTCGTAAGCTCATATTCGATATACTTATTTCAAGCAGGATTAGCATAAAACCCTCCATTAGATTTATTTGCACAAGTTACTGGTAACCCAATGAGCAAATTACGTTTTGAAGGCAATTATGGAATTTCAAATGAGCAAATTGAAGTTGGATTGACCATACTGGAATTTGAAGAAAATGGCATTCAATTCATTTACTCGCCCGCTTTGGATATAACCGGGTATGGAGAGAACAAAGCTGCTGCAAAATCTTCCTTCAATGAAACTTTAGGAGAATTTTTTAGATACGCCGTCAATAAAGGAACCCTCGAAGCGGAGCTTGAAAGACTTGGATGGCAACTATCGGGTAGAAAAAGGAACCGAAAATATCAACCCCCTTATTTCGATGAATTATTAACCAATAATGCATATTTATCAGAAATCGTAAGGAATAAAGAATTTACTAAGATCAATAGCCGAGTTGGAATTCCTGTAGCCTAGCGTATGCATATCCGCAATATTCCTCTAAAAAAATACAGGAAATTTCTCGCCCACCAACATTGTAAAAATACGCGTAATAAGGGCGGCCACGAACATTGGACAAGAGCAGACCTACAACGACCGCTTACATTACAATCGCACATCTCTCCTGTACCGGAATTTATCATTAGTCAACATTTACGGTATTTAAAGTTGTCCAAGAAAGATTTTTTAAAGATCCTGGAATCGCTATAATCCCAGGTGCAGAAAAATTCATTAGAATTTTCAGCGTCTCAAAAAAACTCACCCCGTAATTTTTAAGCATACTTTTTTTAGATTATTATTGCAGCCATGTATAGGACTTTTTTTCCGGAACCCTGAAACCCCGATATCATGTCAAAAGTATTTGAACGCATATTGATCGTCATGTTTGAAAATCAGTATCGCAGTTATGTGATGCAGCACCCCTTTATGCAAAAAATGGCAGCCGCCGGTTGCAATATGATGAACTACTTCGGCTGCTTTCACCCTTCCCAAACCAATTATATCGCTTCGCTTTCCGGGGAGTTGTGTGGGGTCACCAATGATATACCCCCCTATCCGCCGCTGAGCCAGCAAACACTGGTCGACCTCCTGCAGCCGGAAAATGAAGGCCTCCGGGTCAGTTGGAAAGCCTATATGGAAGGCTATCCTCCCCAACCCTGGAATCCTGCCTGGAAAAACCCGGATTATCCATCTTCGGAACAACCGGTAACCGAATTCCCGAACAATGGCAAAGACCTCGCCTATTATTTCAGGAAACACAATGCTTTTGCCTCCTTTGCCGGCATTCAAGCCAATCCCGACCGCTGGAAAAATATTGTCGATGAAGGTGAATTCTGGAACGATGTATTTAACCAGCAACTCCCGCAATATAGCTGGTTTACACCCGATATCTGGAATGACGGCCATTACCTGTTCAATACCCATACGGATACCGATCCCCGGACCTTGCTGGTGGGTCAGATGGCAGGGTGGCTGGAGTATGTTTTTTTCGGCAATATAGATTCTACTAAGGTACAACGGGGTAGCAACTATCAACAAAGTACCATTGGCCTGAACCTGGATTTCGATCTGTTATTGAAAGATCCGAAAAAGGCCTATGCGCAATCCCATATCCCTTCGGGTACGCTTGTGGTGGTTACCTTCGACGAAGCAGATTACGATGCCACCGGTTATGACACCAATTACGATGGCCCTAACCAGATCTATACCGTTTTATTGGGGGATATGATCGAACCGGGTATGCAGATCGGCACTCCCCATAATCATTACGGAATGATCAAAACCGCTCAGCAAAACTTCGGCCTTGGTGATCTTGGAAAAAATGATGCCGACGCTAACTGGCTGCGGTTTTTATGGGGAGAATCATTTTCCTGGTCGAAACCGTCGCCCACTAATGTAACGGCTACCGGACATATTGCCCTGGCGGCGCTGGGCAGCCAGGCCTGCCTCGTTTACCCTGATGCTACCGGCGCCAAGCTGATGACCAGCACCTTTGCCAACGGCC
>JANQFB010000475.1 GCA_028278085.1 Chitinophagales bacterium | reverse complement strand
CAGGGGGAAGTGATTCGGGACTTTGCTAAGGAGTTGTTGGGGAAGTGGGCGGATGAGGGGGTGAAGGAAACTAGGTTAGAGCAGTTCAAAGAAAAACAGGGCAATTAATCAGAAAATGTTATCATTGGATATTATGATAGAGAAAACATATAAAGGTGAATTTGTCGCTTCAAACGCGATAACCATTGATAAAATACTTGGCGAGAAAAAATATTTACAAGTATTGGAAAAACGATTTGCCAAACAAGTTCACGATAAATCTGCTGTTGATCTTGGTTGCAGAGTTCCATATAATTTGTTCCAAATCTACCACTCCCTTCGATTCAAAAAACTTATTGCAGTCGATATTAAATCTGAAAGGGATTGTATGATCAGTTATATGGAGTATTTAAATGGTGGAGTAACTACTGATCAGGGAAAGTTTATTAAGGAAGTCCATAGATGTAAAACATTCTGGGAGTTTTATTCACTAACTATTGAGCCAGGGGATGACAATATTGCAAAGATCACCTCCAGAGAAGAATTTCAATCTATATTCCTGACCCCTGCATTTCTTAAAACTTCAATCCAGGAATTTTTGATTACAACCAATGAGAAATTTGATATCATTATCGCTTCAAACGTTTTGCATTTCATATCCGATCCAGAAGAGATCCGTTTGTCGATTCGAAAAATGAAAAAATGTCTTCGACCGGAAGGATTCATTTATATTGTAATCTCATCCAGGCCACATTTGAAACTGTCTGCAATGGACCAAATCCTGAAATCTGAATTTGATGATGGACTTATCTCCACTATATATAACCTGGATGAAACATGGCGAAATACGATGTACTCCAATATAGATTTTGAGAAAGAAGCGTAGTCCAAGTATATATTTATGTCTTAACGGACTATTGTATTTATCATAGCCGACCATCTTAGTTAGAAACTAATTATTTTTTCTTATTTTTATCGAAAAATAATTAGTTTCATGTCAAAGACAATCAATAATGACGTCGTAACAGGGATCGGTACCATCCCAATTCCATCAAGCCTTCCACAAACACTAACGACTGATCCAGTCAATACCACCCGAATAAACGTACAAGGTCCAAGCCTCAAAAACCTGCTTTTTGAGGGAGATTCCATATTTGCCAATAATGAGCTCCGGAGGGTAAAAGGATTTAATCCGGATGGATCGATTCGTATTGATGTGCCTTTCAGCCAGGCATTGAATAACGAACCCTTGAAACGGGTTGAGAATGGCACATTAAGGGAGATCTCGATTTCCAATGATGATGCCGCCATTACCGGAAGTGTTAATGGGAAGCCGTGCAAACCGAAAAAGGAATTGACCTGGAGGCATCCGGAAGGATTAGCAGCTGTTTGTTATGATACCAGTGGCGCTGATTTTACCATCACATCAACCCAACGATAATGTTCAATCTCATTGTCTCCCAATTTGGTTTTAGAAATACACAAGATTTTCTGCATTCCATTATTCATATACCCCTGCTGTATTTAATTCTTCCCATAGCCGCAGTCTCCAGTTATGCCGAACAATACTTCGGATTGAAGCTGGTAACGGTAATTGCCTTTGTTTGCTTGTTGACGCTGGAATTAATTACGGGTATGATGGTTTCCAGGATCAAACGGCAACGGTTAAACTCCAAAAGGTTCAGTCGATTTGGGTTTAAGGTGTTTACCTGGTTGCTGCTGTTTTTTATTGTCCATTCCTTAAAGGTTCAATTTAAGGATGAAAACTTATTGGTCGCTGAGGTGTTTGGCTGGCTGTATAGCATCATCATTATTTATGTAACCCTGGAATACCTTATTTCTGTCCTGGAAAATATTGCCGTGATCTCCGGCAAATCAAGTTCCAAACTGATCCAGGCGCTAAGGCATAAACTGGATAAGCTGCTGGATATTGAAGATGAGGAACCCATAAACTGATAACATATAAACAGATATTTATGGATTTATGACAATGGTCATGGTGAAGATACACCCGGCAAGAGATCCCCGAAATGGGATAACAGCCCTCAATTGTTTGAATGGGAATACAACCGGGCTATTGTGGACAGGTTGGAGTATATGTCCATCCAACGCGGTATTGCGCATCACATCCTGGTTCCGGAATGTGAAGATATTAGCCTGGAAGAAAGATGCAAAAGAGCCAATGAACTGAAAAGCGATTTACCCAAAGTGGTTATTTCCATACATGGCAATGCAGCCGGTGTCGAGTCCGCCAATGGCTATGAAGTATTTACCTCCCCGGGCCGGACCCAAAGCGATGATTTCGCCACTATCTTTTACCATAAAGCTCAGGAGCTGACCCATCTGAAAATGCGCCAGGATTTTTCGGATGGAGATCCGGATAAGGAAAGCCGGTTTTATATCCTGATTCATACGGCTATGCCCTGCATCCTAACGGAAAGTGGTTTTTACACCAATCCAAATGAATGCAGGCGGATGCTATCGGATGCCTTCCGGGATACGGTTGCCCTGGCGCATTTTGAAGCGATTCTTCATATTGAAAAATACGGTTTAAATCCAAACGCATGAAAAAGGCATTGCTCATTTTAGCAGTCAGTATCCTGGTTGTTTCTTGCGCCACACAAAAGCGCTGTACCAGGAAATTCCCTCCGGAAGTGATGGTAAAAGACAGTACCTGGGTGGAAACCAAAATTGAATACCGGGATACGGTGATCTATACACCATCGGATACGGTTACACTCACGGATACCCTTCAATGTGATTCGTTAGGCCGGGTAAACATGGCCACCCAAACAGTGAGCTCGAACCAGGCCACCGTTACCGTCGCTATCAAGAATAACGAATTGATCGTAGAGGCCCGTTGTGATTCCCTGGAACTGGAGCTAAAGAAATGGAAGGAGATCAGGTCCGAAAACCGGTTCCGGCAGATTAAGGAAATTCAGGTAAAGCGGGAGAAGTATATCCCGGGTTTTTACTCCTTTACGTTTTGGTATTTTTTGATTACGGTGGGGTTGGGGGTGTTGTATTTCATTTTTAGACGGGCGGTTGGTTGGTTGGTTTGATCAGGGTAGACATGTAAAGTGAAAAAAGGCTAATCTCTTGTATGCCGGGAATATACATGAAGAGACTTCATAGCTGCTATTTTCTGATGAAACAAGTGCAACAGCATCATTGGTGGTTGAATGGAAATTACAAAAGCTGTCTTGTTGGTCGTAGGTGTAACAACTGGTCGGTTAGGCTATGACGTTAAATCATAACGTGATAAGGCAAACAAGTATGATTAGCGGCCTCACGAGACAATTGATGTGATGCTTCGAATCTAAAATTAAGCTTGGTCTTTTATCCATTGTTCCACATTTTCCAATGCGACATCTAACGTATATTGAATACTTGTATTTGATTTACACCTAAACTTTCGTTTTTTGTAATCCCATGCATTTACATACCATGCTTCATTCTTATAATCAATCCATATCTGATAAGGATTACCATTACTATCTGCCAATTCAAATGATCTAACATCTTCGTCACGATATTGGGTGGAGAGGTTCAGCATATTTAACTTAGCCCAGTTAAGCAATTCGTTATCGATTGAAGTAAAGTTCATATGTCATAATTTAAATGGACCTCGCATTCCAAAGTTGATTAAACTTCGATCCGAAAAATTCAGTATCTCAAACTGTTCTAACCCCCTTGGCAGCATCACCCTTTACCTTCCAAGTATCTATTCAATAGTTCCGTTATGTCTTCGTTTGAATTATCATATTTTTCATCTATTTCATCAAGCGCATCAAAAAGATCATCTGTGACAAACAATTTTTCAATTCGCCCTTCTAAGAGAGCCTTTCTAAAATCTTGTTCATCGAATTTATCGTAGTTCACGACATTGTATGCCTCCGTTAGGATGCTAGCCTTTTCATCAGAACCAATCAATTTTAGGTATTCTGCCGTTTTTCTTGCAAACTGACCATATCTATTTGAAAAATATTGATGAAAACCGCCATTGAATACTTGTTTATGTAAAACGACCACCATATAAACTACCTGTAAGTGAATCGGTAGACTAATTATGTATTCATACCATCTGGTATCTGTGCTTGATAACCAATCTGCTTCTATTTCACTGACAGCTTCTGAATACGACTTTTCTATTAATTCTGACATTTTTTAAGGAATTTACTTGATAAATGCTCTAGGATACATTTGCTTATTCATTTGAATTAATTGCTGCAAAGAACTGTTTGGAATTCCTTGACTACCATATACTCGTCTTAGCTCGAAAATGTCTCTTGCCAAAACTTGCCTCGCATTGGTAAAACCTGAGGTGCCTCGACCTACGACACCTGTACCAACAGTATGCCCCGCTTTAGGGACAAGAATGGCTGGTGCGGAACTTGGATTATACCCAGGAACAAACTTTTTCATTAGAGCCCTTTGACCAACATGGTGAGCATCCAAACCTGTTTCTAAACCTCTTATATTCTTATAGGAACCTACCTTCCAAAGATTGCCACTTCCCCTGCCAGCTTTTGGAATCCTACTTACACTCGTTTTTAAGGAATGCCAAAGGGCTTTTCTTCCGGCAATTAAAGCTAAGGCTTCTCCAGATGGAATGGTGGCGACATCAATTGCTACAAATGTCGCATCTAAGGCTACGCCTCCTATCGTCCACCAGTCTATAGATTCATCTGTTGATAACTGACGATCTAGGTTAGCATAATGCTCCTCATACCCCTCTGGTCTCCAATCATAGACATAATCTCTTCCTAATAGACCTCCATCATTTCCATAACTCAAAACCTCAATATCCGTCAAAAAATCAGGCTCTCCTGTACCTTTCATACTTCGATACCAGGCATTCACTTCAAAATACCCACTTGCACCCAATTCAGGATTAGCACTTAGCTGAAATGCAAACCCGGTAGGGTCGGCCAAACCTAATGCTTGACCGGCAATATAACCATTGAGCAATCCACCCGCCCAATCCGAAGAATTAAAGCCGTTCCAATTGTCGGCAATGGACCCGATATTCCCGGCGCCCGGGCCTGCATCGCTTTCATCAAACCTGACACTACTTCGCCACCAAGCATGTAGATCATCAAAACCTTGTTCGATCCACCGGCTGCCCCAGGCTATGCCGCCTTCCGAGGCAAACTGAATAAAATACCCCCCATCCGGATCCACCCCATTCACCGGATTATTCCCCATCCCCACATAGGGCGAATGATATTGTCCATAAGGATCGGGTGCATTGAATCGACCCAAAGAGGCATTATACATCCGCAGCTCGAAATTGCTCCAATCGATGCCCTCTGCGCTTTCCTGACCTTGGTAATTAAACCGGTAATCCTTACTGTTGAAATTCCTGCCCGGCATCACGCCACCAAAGGGATAATAATCGGTGTAGCTCTTGACAGCCAACTGGCCATTTTGATGTGCAACTACGGCCCTAACATTGCCCAAGTGATCAGTAATTTCGTAATTGAGTTGGCCGGTGGCCTTATCCCATACCCCTAATCGCGTATCTCCATATATGGGCTGTTCGGTAAGTTGAAAACTGCCGCCCTGGTTCTCATATTCATAAACCGAAAGGATACTACCCGCTGGATCAGTGGCAAACCACTGCGTTTTCGTAGCGTTGGTTTGTGCTTCGGTGAATAGGGTCTTCACCTTAATCCCCCGGTCATTGTAAAAATATTCTGCGATGTTTTGATTGGTGAATACTACTTGTTCAACTTTGCCCAAGGCATTATAAGCAATGTTTTGCACCCCTTCCGGATCGCTTTGGGTCAGTTGACCGATAGCGTTGTATTGGAAATTTGTGCCGGATTTGGTGGTGAAATCACTTTGGTAACTGCTTTTTGTATCGGCAAGGTCAGTAATTGAGCTTAGCTGGTTAGTGTTCGGGGAATAATTATACTGCAATTCATCCATTTCTAAGCCCACTTTCCCGGTGTAGCCGTTTCGTTTCAGGCTTTGGATATTTCCATTGGGATCATAGGTGATGGCATGCACCTTAAAGTCGTCAAGGATTCTGATCGAATTTGCGCCGGCGTCAAATACCCCAAAGGTGGAAGAACTGATCCGGTTCAACTTATCATAAGCATATCGCTGGATCAACTGTTCCTGAGTTTGATTAATTAATTGCGTTGGACTTTGTCCTATTCTTTCAATGGTGTTTGCATCCCGGATCTTCCAGCGCTGGGCATGGATCATGCCGTTGAAATATCCTGGCGCTGTTTTATCACTGGAACTTTGAATGTTGGTTCCGCTTCGCAGGTAATCTTTCAGGTGATAATCCAAACTCATGCCGAATACATCGGCAAAGAAATCCGGGTTGCCCGGGCCTGAATCCTGTCCGGGGTCGAGACTGCTGTCCAAT
>JANQFB010000049.1 GCA_028278085.1 Chitinophagales bacterium | reverse complement strand
TCCATCATCCGGAAATATGGTTTGACCGCCGTTTCAAAGGCCTTCCGTATCAAGGCTCCCGAACTCGATGGAACATACCGGCTCTATTTTCCCGACACTACCAAAACCGAAGAATTGATCCGGGAGTTGCAAAGCTTGCCTGAGCTGGTATACGTGGAAAGGGTCCCCAGGTATCATATCAGCTACCAACCCAATGACCTCCAAGCTGATCAATGGTACCTTCAAAAGATCAAAGCTCCCTTAGCATGGGATATTGACAGCGGTTCGGCGGATCTTACCATAGCGATCATAGATAATGCCGTCAGCATCTCCCATGAAGACCTGCTGGATGACCGCTGGATCAATCCGGTGGAAATACCTGCCAATGGGGTGGATGAGGACGGTAATGGGCATCCGGATGATGTATTCGGTTATGATATTGCCGACAATGACAGTAATCCCAATCCTCCCTTTTTCACGAACGGCCCATTTGCCCATGGTACGCATGTTGCGGGCATAGCGGCGGCTTCCACCAACAACGGAAAGGGGGTGGCTTCGCTAGGCTACCATATCCGTTATATGGCCGTAAAGTGCGCCGGTGATAACAGTTCCGGCTATTATCTGAGCCATGCCTTTGAGGGCGTGGAATACGCCATGCAGACAGGGGCTGATATCCTGAACTTATCTTTTGTCGGGACCGCTTTTTCCATCACCTGGCAGAATCTGATCAATGTTGCGGCGAGCCAGGGGATTATTTGTGTAGCCGCCGCCGGTAACGGCAATACGGATATTCCTTATTATCCTGCTGCTTATGATAATGTGATTGCCGTTGGCGCTACCGATCGGGATGACCGGAAATCAAGCTTTTCCAATTATGGTTCATGGGTGGATATTATGGCGCCGAGTGTGGGCATATACAGTACCCTGGCCGGTTCCGACACAGCCTATGGTTTTTTGAGCGGCACTTCTATGGCCACACCGATCGTTTCCGGTATGGTCGGTTTAATGCTTTCGGTCGATAGTAGCCTGACCCTTGCTGACATCCAAAGCTGTATGGCTTCGGGTGCCATAGACATCGACACCCTGAATCCGGGTTTTGCCGGTCAATTGGGGAGCGGTCGACTGGATGCCTTCAAAACCCTGAGCTGTATCGTGATCCATGCGGATTTTATGGCCGATCATACCCAGGTTTGCCCGGGAACCACGGTCAACTTTACAGACCTGAGCACCAACAGCCCGGTTAGCTGGCAATGGATATTACCTGGCGGTTTCCCTTCCGCTGCCGGCAACCAACATCCGGTCATTTCCTATAATATCCCGGGAACCTATGATGTTACGCTGATCGTTTCCAACGGAACGGGTAGCGATACCATCACCAAACAGGATTATATTACGATCTCAACGCCTTCCGGAGTATTGTCCGGTACCCATACCATTACCAGTGGTGATTCGGCTACGCTTAGGATTGATCTGACCGGTAAGCCCCCCTGGAGGATCATTTACATCGACGGCATCACACCGGATACGATCAAGGATATTTTAGCCACCCCTCATTTATTTGAACTGGGACCAGGTGATACAACGACTTATTTCCTGATCGCGGTGAGCGATTCCAACTGTGCCGGCATTCCAACGGGAACGGCAACGATCAACGTGGTGCCCGATAGCATTGTGGGAAGCGCCTGTGGACTGGAAGTTGCTTCAACCGGTAAGATCAGCAACCTGTTCGGTGATTTCAACGGCGTATTGGACGACAGTGACCAATTCGGCAGGTCCATGGCGGCTATCGGGGATCTGGACAAAGATGGCACGGATGACATTTGTGTAGGCGCTGTGGGAGATGATGATGGCGGTTTGAATACAGGCGCCATCTGGAATCTCTTCCTGAACCCGGACGGAACGGTTAAAGCTTTTCAAAAGGTAGGCCCGGGTCAGGGGAATTTTACCGGTGTGCTCAATAATGACGATAATTTCGGGGCGGCGATCGCTTCCATCCCGGATATGAATGGCGATACCATCCGCGAATTGGCCGTCGGCGTGATCAACGACGATGACGGCGGCACGAATCGTGGGGCCGTGTGGATCTTGTTTATGGATGCCGACGGTACGATAAAATCATCTCAACAGATCAGTGATACTGCGGGCAATTTCAATGGAGTACTGGCCGATGGCGATAATTTCGGATCGGCCTTAGCTGCAATGGGAGATATGGATGGCAATGGGATCTCTGAATTAGCCGTAGGCGCCCGATTCGATAATGACGGCGGAACAGCCAGGGGAGCGGTATGGATCCTCTATTTGGATACGAATGGGAAGGTATTATCCGAACAAAAGATCAGCAGTACGGCCGGTAACTTTAGCGGTAGCCTGGATGATAACGATGGCTTCGGTGGAAGCCTTGCAGCCTTGGGAGATTGGGATGGTGATGGCATATCGGAACTGGCTGTTGGGGCTACCGGCGATGATGACGGTGGGCCGGACCGCGGAGCGCTTTGGATCCTTTTCCCGGACAGTATGGGTCAGGTGAAATCGCATCAAAAGATCAGTTCAGGAAATTTTAGCGGTATCCTGGCGGATGGAGACAGTTTCGGCGCTGCTATTGATGTCCTGGGAGATTTTGACCAGGACAGTATTATAGATATTGCTGTCGGTGCTATGAATACCGATGATGGCGGTAATGACAGGGGAGCGCTATGGACATTGTTGATGAGATCGGATGGGACGGTCAAGTCGGCTCAAAAGATCAGCCATACCGATGGTGGCTTCAAAGGCATACTCGATGATAGTGACAATTTTGGGGCTGCAGTGGCCGGACTCGGCGACCTGAACAATGACGGATACCCGGATCTGGCAGCAGGAAGCTTATTGGACGACGATGGTGGATCGGATAAAGGCGCCGCGTGGATCTTGTTCCTGGGAGATACTTGCCAGCAAACTGCCTGTTGCAATGATACGCTCGGAGCGGGATGGGCTTTCCAAACCGATTCGGCGAATTGGTCCCAAAGGGCAGAACATAGTTCCGTACTTTTTGAAAATGACCTATGGGTGATCGGCGGAAGCAGCGCTGCCCTGACCAACGATGTTTGGTCGTCGGTAAACGGAATCAACTGGTCGCAACAAACCGCATCGGCCTCCTGGGCTGCCAGGAAAGGCCATTCGTCCCTTGTCTACGATAGCAAAATATGGGTGATCGCCGGAGAACTGGCGGGCAGCAATCCGACCAATGATGTCTGGAATTCGACAGACGGTATCTCCTGGACGCAAACAGCCATCACCGCTTTTCCTGACCGGCACGATCATGCTTCCCTGGTATTTGACAATAAAATGTGGGTATTCGGGGGGACGGACAATGTTCAATGGCACGATGATGTGTGGTTCAGCACGGATGGAACGGCCTGGACCCAAGCCACTGCCGCTGCCGGATGGGCGGGACGCCAGGGGCATCAGGCCGTAGCCTGGAACAATAAAATGTGGATCTTCGGCGGCAGGAACGGCGGGGCCAACTACTTAAACGATATCTGGTCTTCTACCGATGGAACCACTTGGGTCCAGGAACTGAATACCGCCCCTTGGTTAGCCCGGTTCAACCACAGTGTGGTTACCACCGATTCGGCGATATGGCTGATCGGCGGCTCGGTCGGAAACTTTCGGCTCAACGATGTCTGGCGTTCCAAAGACGGGGTTAGCTGGACACAGGTGAAAGCCCAAAGCTGCTGGAGTGCCCGGGAAGGTCATAGCTCCCTGGCCAGGAAAGAAAAGATCTATGTGTTTGGAGGTCAAAGTTATGGTTTGGAACGTGATGTATGGATAACCCATCCCTGCACACCCGAACCGGACTGCCTGATCCCGACCAGCCACCATACCATCGACCGGAACGGAGATGACCAGCCCGCTGCCATCAAAGAAACCGCCGATGGCGGATCGATCCTGATCGGTACTACCCTGCGTCCGGGAGGTGCTGACCAGGATATGATACTGATCAAATCCGATAGCGCTGGTACGGTCCAATGGACCAGGAACATCGGCAGCCCGGGAGAGGATATTGGCGTCGGTTTGTCGGCAGCCAATGGCTATGTACTGCTGGGAAATACCGATACATTGGGTTCCGGAGGGCAGGATATCCTGCTGGCCATGACCGATGATGAAGGTGTATTACAGTGGTCGAAAGTGATAGGGGGAAGCCAGGACGACCTGGCCAGGTCGGTGAGCCGGACCCTGGATAAAGGTATTTTGATCAGTGGGACCACTAAAAGTTTCGGAGCCGGGGCGGGTTTTGGGAAAACGGATGCTTATGTGATCAAAACCGATAGCATGGGGAATATTTCGTGGACAAAGACCTTTGGCGGCACCAATGATGAAACAGCGAACCAGATCATTGAAACGGCTGATGGTTCGCTGATTGCCGTAGGAACAACCTTGTCATTCAGCAGCGGATTGCAGGATATTTTTGTCCTGAAGTTGGATTCCCTGGGTAACCTGGTGTGGAACAGGACCATTGGTGGCCTTGGGGACGATTTTGCTTATGGGGTGGCCGAAGCGATCGATAGTGGCTATGTTATTACTGGTAAAACCAACAGTTTCGGGGCCGGGAATTGGGATATTGTTTTGGCCAAAATAAGCCCGTCGGGAAACCTGGATTGGATGATGACCTATGGCGATACCAGCGCCAATGAAGGTGTTTCTGTTATCTCAACAACAGATAATGGTTATGCCATCCTGGCTAACATGGATCATTCGGTGATGGGTCAGCGGGACCTGGCTTTGCTAAAAACCGACGGTTCCGGCACTTTGGAATGGTCAAAAGCCTATGGGTCAAGCGCAGACGAAATGATCGATTCCTCCCGGGTATTCCGGTCTGATCTATTACACCAGTCGGGGGATCAGGGCTTTGTTTTTGCCGGGATCACTAACGGATTCGGTGCAGCCAATGAAAATATTTACCGGGTAAAAACCAATTGTCATGGCATCACAGCCTGCCTGATAGCCGATGTTTCCCTGGATACCAGCAATATCAACCCCACGGTTACCACACCGGTGGCCTTCAGCAGCAGTGGGGCCGTCAGCGCTGCCGGACAGATCCAGGATACGATGGTATCCATCATCGACAGCATTGTTTGTCAATATGATCCTTGCGGCTTAGACGCATCCTTTGAGTTGTCTCCGGATAGTGTTACCTGCAGCGGTAGTTCCGATAGTATCACATTTACCAATACCTCTTTGGCCAGCGCTGTAGCCACCTACCAATGGTTTTTCGGTACAGGGGCTGTTCCAGCTACATCTGTCCTGCCTAACCCACCTGTCGTTCATTATCCGCAACCGGGCAGTTATACCCTGAAACTGATCGTTACCGATAGCTGCGGCGTGGATTCTTTGGTTCGGCCGCTGATCATTTACCCAGCCCCCTTGGCTACGGATGCAGGCAGGGATACCTTGATCTGCCTGCAGCAAACCGATAGTGTTCCCATAGGTATCCATCCGGTCGCAAATTATAGCTATTCCTGGTCGCCATCCCTGGGTCTGAGTGATACTGCTTTGGCAAATCCACTAGCCTTTCCGCCGGCCTCGACCACCTATACCCTTACTTCGACACACATGGTTTCCGGGTGCAGCGCTTCCGATACGGTAAAAGTACAGGTGAATACACTGGATGTTAATCCCAACGATGTCATGTGCATCAAAGATACATTCCCCCTGCTGGCTACGCCGGGATTTAGTTATGACTGGTCGCCCGGGGATCTGGTCAGTGATTCGAGTATTCACAATCCCGTAACATCCCCCGACACCTCGACCTGGTTTTTTGTAACGGCCACGGATACCCTGGGGTGCAAGGATACCGATAGTGTGTTGGTTACGGTGATCGATCTGCAAACACAGGTCACGGCCGATACTATTATTTGTGAAGGCGAAGATCTACAACTCAATGTTTCCGGCGGGTTGACCTTTACCTGGAGCCCCGGAGCAAGCCTCGATGATTCCACGGCCAGCAACCCGGTGGCATCACCGCAGACGACCACCAAATACTATGTAATGGCAGAAACGATCGAAGGCTGCCAGGCGCTGGACAGTGTTACGGTTACCGTTCAGATCATTCAACCCCAGGTGATCAATGACCTGGTGATCTGTAAGGGCGATACGGTTCAGATCTCTGTTTTCGATGAAAGACCCGGAGCTACCTACGACTGGACGCCGGCAACAGGCATTTCCGATCCGGCATTGGCAGAAACCAATGCTTTTCCCGAGCAAACCACGACCTACATTTCCACCATCACGACCCAAGAAGGCTGCCAGGCTTCAGATAGCCTTGAGATCTCCGTGATCCGGATCAATTTCAGCATTACCCCGGATACGACCATTTGTATTGGGGAAAGCATTCCCTTAAATGCGGAAGGCGGGCTTTCTTATGACTGGCGGCCCCAGCATTCGCTGCAAAATCCTCAAAGCGCCACGCCTCTGGCCACCCCGGATACCTCGACGACCTATACCGTTTTGTTAAATGTGGTGAATTGCAAAGACTCGGCATCCGTCCGGATAACCGTTGCAGACCTGCCGGATGTGGATGCCGGTCCTGACCAGACCATCCTCGACGGTGAATCTGCCTTCCTGGAAGCTTGCTGTGGCGAGATATACCAATGGTGGCCGGAAGAAGGCCTGGATGATCCCGGGATCAAAAACCCGGTGGCTTCGCCGCTGGAAAATATCACTTACCATGTCAGGGTAATAGATATCAATGGTTGTGAAGGCGAAGATTCCCTGTCGATTATCATAGAAACAGACATTTTTATCCCGACGCTTTTTACCCCGGATAATGACGGTATGAATGATCAATTCAAGATCCTGGGTGCCGGTATCGATAAACTGCATTGGCAGATCTATAACCGGTGGGGGGAATTGGTCTATGAAACCAAAGATGTTGAAAAGGCCACCCGGGAAGGCTGGGATGGTACCCATAAGGGAAAGGTACAGCCAAACGGTGCATTTGTCTGGTATCTTCAGGGAAAAATGAAAGACGGATCGAATTTAACCTTCAGAGGCAAAAACACCGGGACAGTGGTGCTGATCAAATAAACGATGATCAATATTTTGAAACCATATCGTTCGGTACATGATAATCGCCATTTGCAGGCGGTTCGGGGAAGGCTTAGTGTTTTCCGTATCCCTCTTGCCTGGATCTTATTAATTGGTTTGTGGTTAGTGTGGGATTCCGTAAAGGCACAGGATCCTCATTTTTCGCAATACTCCCAGGCTCCTTTATGGCTCAACCCGGCGATGACGGCGCTGAAAAACGATCCTCAGTTGAACCTGAATTACCGCAGCCAGTGGGCCAGTATCGCACAACCCTTTGTTACCCCGCAATTGGCCTTGATCTACCCCTATGTCAAGGATAAGAACCACCGGATAGCAGGCGCCGGATTAAATATTATCAGTGATAAAGCCGGTGAAGGCGGTCTGCTAAGTACTACGGGATTATCGGGCGCGTTGGGTTGGAACCTCGTATTGACAGAAGCACATGTGATCGCCCTTGGTTTTTCCGCCGGATTCCTGCAAAAGAACCTGAACCTCCAGCAATTGACCACCGAGAATCAATGGGTGGGAGGTAGCTTCAATGCCGGCGCAGGATTGGGGGAGCAATTCCAGGATAATAAGGTTAGTAACCTGGACCTTAGCTCCGGGCTTATCTGGTATATGGAAAATGAAGATGGCCTGATCCAGGCCAGCGGTGGTTTGTCCGTACATCATTTCAATAAGCAGGAAGAGATCTTTTTGTCCGAGGCCGCCGGCTTGCCCTTACGGGTGGCTGTGCATGGACAGTTCCTGGCTGTTGATCATGAAAAAGTGGACATATCGCCAACAGCGCTGATCATGTACCAGGCCAATGCCCAAATGGTGCATCTGGGAGCGGTTTTTAAATACAAGCTGCCCCGTTTCAATACCGTGATGCTGGAAAAAGCTTCAGTCAACCTCGGCACCTCCTACCGTTTGAACGACGCCTTGATCCTCGGTTTGCAATATGAAAATCCTTATTTCCTGCTAGGGCTGAGCTATGATATCAACGTTTCACCCCTACGGGGAACTTCCAATGGAAGAGGAGCCACGGAGTTGAGTCTAGTGCTGAGAAGGCCGCTAAGCAATCCCGGCGCCGGGGCCACTTTCAGAAAACGAAGCCGGCAAAAGAAAGAAGAGATCCTGGAAGAACCCGAAAGCCAGGCTCATCAGATATTGTTGTCGGGCATTATTACCGATATCGATAATTTCGAACCGGTTCAGGCAAAGATCAACGTATATGATGCTGACGGTAACCTGGTTACCACCGCCCATTCCAGCGCTCAATCAGGGGCCTACCAGATCAGCCTCGCATCCGACAACTATTACCGGATCACCGTTACGGCTGATTTCTTTATGGATGAAAAAGATGAGTTGGATGTACCTTTTATCGAGGTCGAAGAGTTCGAGATCTACCGCCACTTTAAATTGAGAAAAATGCTCCCGGGCGGCAGCCTCATCATTGAAGACATAAAATTCGAATCCGCCAAATCCGTATTGCTGCCCGAATCCAATGCCGCCCTGGATGAACTGGCCAGGCAATTGAGGAATAATCCTTCCGTAACCCTCGAAATCGCCGGCC
Organism: Chitinophagales bacterium; assembly: GCA_028278085.1. GTDB lineage: Bacteria > Bacteroidota > Bacteroidia > Chitinophagales > JANQFB01 > JANQFB01. Next base: position 2,057 of record JANQFB010000049.1, on the reverse strand, counting down.
ATACCGACAGTGAAGGCAGCGAGGCCACCAATTTGACATTATCGAAAGAGCGGGCCAGGGCTGTCGCCAATTACCTGATGTTAAAAGGCATTTCCCCAAGCCGGTTGTCTGTAAAAGGCTATGGCGAAGCCCAACCCATCGATACCAATAAAACGGAAGAAGGCAGAGCCCGGAACCGGCGCGTGGAGTTCCGGTTTAAAAAATGATGAATGAAGATCAAGGAATGATAAATGAAGAAGTTTGTTTTGTCAAAACTTCTACATTCAACATTCCCTGTTCGAAATTCATAATTCCTCGAATTATTTCCAGCCTCAGCTCAAGACGATAACTAAACGAGTTTTTCTGATTAATATCTTATAACGAAACGGCCCTCAACATCCTAAAGGGTTCCAGGTTGTTAAAGTTCAGCATGAAAGTAACCCGGTTGATGTAAACCGGCCTGCTGAATTCCATTTCCCGGTTGATCTGCCGGGAATGAAATACCGGAATATATATTTCGAAGATCTCCGGCAGTACCACCAGTGCCAGTCCGGTATTCAGGGCGACTTCCGTCATCCCCCAATAAAAACCGGCATCCAGGTAAGGTTTAACAGGGATCTTACCAAAAAAAGAGCTTTTTAAATTGATCGTTGCCATCCATTGGTCGGTTTGTCCGACAATGGTCTGGTTTCTGAATCCTCCATGCTTAACCGCGATCTGCCGGGAGAAGACCCCCTCGGTTTCCACCCGCCCCAGGTAAATATCATCATACCCGTAATCATTGATCCCCGCCGTACTGAAGCCATAATCGCCGCTCAACCGTAATCGATACCGGCCGTCATTGCTTTTGTGGTGGATATAGGTGCCGGCGTAGATCCGGATATCCAAACCTTTTTGCGGCTTTTCATAGGTGATCCCGTAGTTGGCTTCCAGGGAGGTTTTGACAAAATCGATACCCTGCTCCAATTGCAAGGCATAACTATTGGGGTTGATAATGCGGTCATTGGTATATGACCAGGTAAGCTGGTTGATATAGTATTCCCGGTAATTCGTGGTCCGGTCGGCTTCTAAAAATCCTTCCTGCAGGTATTTCCAATGGTAGGAGAGCTGTTTTTTTACGGCAGACCGCGGATTGGCATTCCTGAACTCGAATATGATGCGGGGATGAAATTTGTTGTACCGCAGGGGATAGCGGCCATCTTCGAGATGAAGCGTAATCCCGTGAAAGCTGGCCCCTGAAAATTCCAGGCCCACCGATTGGAAAAGGGTATGTTCTTTCCGCGGATACCAATATTTGCCTAAGCGGCCGGTACCGGTAAATTGTTGAGACCCGAATCCGTACATCGGCACCAGGACGTATTCAAAAGTTTTGGAAGGAATGATGCTGTTATAAAAAGCCAGTCCGGCCATCGTTTTATCGTAATTATTCCAGCCCGCCACAGGACTGTAAAATAGTTGCGTACGTTCGGGGTTTTCCAGGCTGGCCAGGAATTGCAGCCGTATGGGCTCTACCTTCCGGAAAATACCCCGGGTTCTCAAAGTATTGTTCTGGCGGTTGTTTTCGGGGATCACTTTCTTAGCATCGATCCGGAATTTATCATAAACCCCATAGGGAAATAAGACATCCATGGTTCCCCAGAATCCGTCGTAATCCACCGTGCGGACCGCGACTTTGTCTTTATAGGCGGTAATGGTATAAGGTCCCTTGACAAAACCTGCATGATTATTCGCATATTTCCCCCCATTCACGATCCTGACCTGGTAAAAAGAGGATCGGCCGATCTGCATGGTATCTTTCAATACCTTGGCGATCTTGAAGTCCGATTTCCAGGTGGTTTTGATCAGGTGGTCGAAGAACCAGCCCAGGTACAAACCCGTTTCGGCTTCGAAGATCAGGCGGAGGTCATCGGGACCGGGATGTTTGAATTTCCATGTCTCGTAATATTTTTGCATGGTCCGGTCGAACTTTTCTTCTCCGACGGCATGCATCAGGTAATTGAAAGCATAGGAGGCCTTACCATAAACCAGGGCGCCGTAATTCAACATCGTAAAAGAATCTGCCCGCAATGCCAAGGGCT
>JANQFB010000418.1 GCA_028278085.1 Chitinophagales bacterium | reverse complement strand
GTTGTACCCCGACCACAGCGGCGTAATGAAAAACATAATCGAACGAATGGGATAACATGACCGCCGAGATATCCTCAAAGTTGTTCACATCACATTTGATAAACTTCCAGTTATCGCCCAGCCCTTCCGGCAGGTTTTCCTTTTTCCCGGTCAGAAAATTATCGACCAGCACCACGAGGTGATCCTTTTTTTGAATTAATCTTTCTGCCAGACAACTGGCGATAAAACCTGCGCCTCCTGTAATGAGAATTTTTTGCATAGCTGTTAGCTGATTTCCATTAAATATTTGCCATAGCCGCTTTTGAGCAGCACATCTGCCAGCCGGTGTAATTGCGCTTTATCGATAAATCCTTTCCGGTAGGCGATCTCTTCAATACAACCGATCTTTAGGCCCTGTCGTTCTTCAATAACCTGGACATATTGGGAGGCCTGCATCAAAGAGGCGAAAGTTCCGGTATCCAGCCAGGCTGTTCCGCGGTCGAGGATCCCCACTTTGAGTTTGCCCCGCCTCAGGAACTCCTTGTTCACATCGGTGATCTCATATTCTCCCCTGGCGCTGGGCTTCAGGTCCCTGGCCACTTGTACCACATCATTATCATAAAAATATAAACCGGGTACCGCATAATTGGATTTGGGGTTTTTCGGCTTTTCTTCGATAGATATGGCGTTGTTGTCCTGGTCGAATTCCACGACCCCATAGCGTTCCGGGTCCGACACATGATAGGCGAATACCACACCCCCGTCGGGATCGGTATGCGACATCAACAGCTCTTCCAAACCGGCGCCATAGAAGATATTATCCCCCAGGATCAGCGCAGCCTTATCGCTTCCGATAAATTCACTGCCGATCACAAAGGCTTGTGCCAGGCCATTCGGTACCTTTTGTTCCGCATATTGAAACCTACAACCCAATTGGTGGCCATCTCCCAATAATTGCTCAAAGTTCGGCAGGTCCTGGGGTGTTGAAATGATCAGGATCTCGTTGATACCGGCCATCATCAGTGTGGATAAGGGGTAATAGATCATCGGCTTGTCATAGATCGGCATGAGCTGCTTGCTGATGGCATAGGTGATGGGATATAAGCGGGTTCCCGAGCCACCGGCCAGAATTATTCCTTTCATCGTCAATAATTTAAAGGCCTAAAAATACATAATACGACCAAGAGATGAAAATCCGCATTTTTTAATTGAAGGATATACCTCTCCGAGCCTGTAATAACCTGGATCGCGCTGTGAAAAGAACCGGGAACAGGAAGATCCCGGATGAACAGGCCAATGGATGTTTTTGCACCGGCCCGGATTAATTGATGATAGGGTTTAACGTATTTAGTCCGGCATTTGTTGTGATGTGTTTCGAAAGTTAGATCTTTGTTTGGAAAGCGTGTGTAAGGATGAGTTGGTTATTTGCCCGAATTGTTCTATTATGATATCATTGTTGGATGGAAAATAAAGGATGGTTTCAAAATTCGACTTTCGTTTCCTTTAAGCTTGGCAGATCTATGATATAAATACCGAATGTAACAAAGATGGTGTATTTTTCTACCTTTCTACGATTTATTCGCTCCACAATAATTTTTTTTCCATCTGATGACACACTGGGTGTAAGATAGGTTCTACTATCGCATCCCAATTTCACCAATACGGTTTCGTGGGTATAAATATTGGTGATCCGCAGGCTGCCAAGGCCGTCAGCCCAGGCTACCTTATCTGAATCCGGAAACCAAAAAATAGAATAAGGAGAAATGGAATTAACAATATTAGGGATTACCCGCACAGGATGAATCTGTGATAAATTACAGGTGTTTACATATCCCAAAGTTCTATTGTCTTTCCCAAAAATAATTTTCTCTCCATCGGGAGACCAATGAGCTGTCCAGCCTAAGGTAGAATCCAATTCTGAAATGACCTGGCCATTGTCATCCATGATCATCAGATTTGGCCGCGGACTTTCGTCAACTCGTTGAAAGATAATTTTCTTGCCATCAGGATGCCAGTCAGGATAAAGGCTCCAGTGTTCTGAAGTAAGCTGGGTAAGGCTATCTCCATTACTTTTTACTTTCCACACCTGGTTATCGATCCTATTGAATACAATCCAATTGTTATGGCCCCACTTTAAATAATATAAGGCGTCATCGGCAATGTGGCGGTTTTCTTTGGTTTCCAGGTTATAGGTCCATATCTCATTAATTTCATTTGGCTTCGAACTGTCAGTTTTGGTGTACACAAACTCATTGGGATTATTAGGATTGAAACAAGGTCTTCCATAGCCAAATCTTCGACCAACATATTTGTATCCAAATGATACACCCTCAGGAGGGGGGATGTCTTTGCAACGATACGTTTTTTTGACGATTTCCGTCGGAGGCTTTTCACATGCAACAAAAACCCATGTGAGTAAAATAAAAATACACAAACCTAAATGTCTTAACATTTTTAAGGTGATTTTGATTTAGCTCCACTTACTATTTCAAAATATAATTATTTTTTTACGTATCGATGCTTCTATAGTTTTTATTCGGCAAAAGTAAATTCCCGCTGGCCACATAGCCATGTCCATAATAAGATCATGGTTTCCCTTATTTTGAAAACCATTTTGAAATTCCTTCAGCATTCTACCCTCAATATCAAATATAGTTACGGAAGTTGTTGTATGTTGGGGTAAGTAATATGACAACATTACATTGTTGTCCGAAGGATTAGGATATAAGTTAGCAGATAATATGTTTGCTTCCTCGGTAATCCGAGATGTGGTGGTTGCCGTACTGTCATAGACATGAAGGCTATAGGCAAACTTATAACTGTGATTTAAAGAATACGGTTGCCAAACATTGATTTGTTTTAACAAAAGGCCCACCGATTTATACTTGAAATAATAGATGTATCCACTCAACGTTGCTTGTGTATTGGTATAACTATCCAATGATATATTTTCTTCAGGATAAAGTGGATTTGAAAAACCCCATGGATCAGATGAATTGTTCCTAACCCATGCATTAACAATGACGTTATCAGGTTGCAGGCTATGTGATGAGGTCAGGGATATTTTATACACATCTGCATAATAGAGGCCGGATGATAATCCTTCATAAGGTTCTGCCAGTAATATGGGTATGTTTGTTGCAAATACGGCAGGATTTGTTCCAGCACTATTTGTTTTTTCCTGTTGAATGTTATATTGGGGACTTTCAATTAATTGTATAGAGGCTGTAGCGTTCAGCAAACCCCAACCCGTCGAATCATCATATCCCAAGGATCCTTTGTCCGTTGCACCTAGTTCCAGCAAATGCTCAATATCCTCAGGAGTTAAGATCAGCCCATTTTTCTCACCATGATTTCTTAAAAGCGCTGATACTCCGGTAACATGGGGGGCAGATATTGAAGTCCCTCTGTAATTCCCATACTTAAGTTCATGAGCGCCCAGCGACTTAACTAGTGCTGAGCTGCCAGGAGCAATCAAATCGATATTACCGCCATAATTGGAGACAAATTCGTCTTTTGGTTTTTGTGGTTGTCCATTACCCGCATCTTTAAAATTCCCATCAATACCACTGGCTCCTACATTGGTTACCCAATCATCATTATAACTTGCCGGATAATATGGGTCATCTACCCCATCGTTGCCAATACCACAAACATTGGTGATCAGCATTCGAGCAGCGTGGTGTATGACTTCCCTTAGGGTGTAAGATTGAGTGGTGATCACCCAGCTATGATTCATAATGTCAATTTGGCTGGATGATTCCGCTCCCTTTTGAATGGCCTGAACGATGATGTCAATCGATGCTGGAGCATCATTTCCAATTTTTGCAGATACCAAATTAACACCGAAATTGCTCAAGCTATCCACATCTCCCCCGGCAATGCCCGCGATTCCAGTAGCATTATTTCTTAAAGCACCCACAATTCCTGACACAGCAGTACCATGGCCAATTGTATTGGAGTCAGGTTTGAAAGAAGGATTCAAATCATTCGTATTAATTGGTACATTATTTAGCCAGTCGTATGCCCTTATCACCCTTGATTTTCCATTAGGGTCGATCAAATCCTCATGGGTGTAATTTATGCCACTATCATAAAATGCAACGGTCGTTAAATCTGAACCAATATCAATATCCCATGCCCCTTCTACATTAATATGACCATGAGGATAGGTATTGGTCGGGTGCAAAGAATGTTGCTTATTTAGGTACAAGCTATCATTCGGAACACTTAACCATTTACCGATATAATTAGGTTCGGCGTGCCAAATAAAAGGTTTTAAATCTTCTACGTCTAGCAACTTACTGATTGAAATTTCATCTTCAAAATATTCTATTTCCTTTGGGGTATACAGAATCAGGTTTGCCCAGAAATCAGGCATATGTATGGTATCTCTAATTCTATTGATTGAATATTTTTGATCTGTTGTTATCTGTTTATAAACTTTTGACATTTTCCAGTTTTCAAGTTGGCCTTCCGCGTTCAAAAATTCATCCATTAATGTGATGACAGATGGATCAATAAATTGTTTTACAATTCCAAATTGAATGCCGGTATTATTCACGATCGTGCTATCTACAACCGAGCCATCAAACCGGATGAGGACTTCGTTTTGTATATGAGAAGGATTCCCTTGTACATCTAATTCAGGCTCAATACTTCTATCAAATTGTTCATATTTTATCGTAATATTTTGATTATCTCCCCCATTCTCGGTTGTTCCGCTGACATAAACACTGCCCTCACTATCTTGTTTAATTATAGATGCCTGGTCTTCTCCTTGATCAATACCGTCAAATTGTTTTTCCCATTGGGTTTCGCCATTACTATTATATCTGATGGTCAGTATATCACGGTCATTTCCATTAAATACATTACCGGTTACATAACATACACCTTCGTCTTCTACGAGCATATTCGTTGCTTCTGCTTCACCCATGAGGTTTTCCGTACCACGTGTTCTTGTCCATAGTAGATCTCCTGCGTTATTGTATTTAATGGTAATAAAATTTCGTCCACCCAATATATTTTCCGTAAAACCACATACATAAACATTACCTTGATTATCTATTTCAACATCTGTTCCCGCATCTTCCAACCCTGACCCATCATAGACTCTTTCCCATTCAATTGAAAAGCTGGTATTAATCTTAACCGTTTTAATGTCAAAATTGATTCCATTTGTAGTAGCTCTGCCCGTTATAAATATGTTTCCTGAATTGTCCTTGGTAATAGCTGCCGGTTGATCTAATCCTAGGTTATTCGGATTTCCTCTCTGAACACCAACCTGTGCTCCATTGTTATTGTACCTGACAGATGCGAAATCCCTGCCATTAATGCTATTATCGCTACCACCTGTAACCACGATATCGCCATTTGTTTTCTTTTCAATTCCTGCAGGGATGTCTATGCCATTTGAGTGGTTATATCTCGAATCCCAACTTTGGTTTCCCATTAAATCATATTTAACGGTAGCATAATCAAAATCAGTACCATTTCCCCAACTACGACCAGTTACATATACACCATTATCATCCACTATTATTCCGGTTGGTAAATCCTCTCCATTTCCAGGCCCGTTATATTGGGCTTGCCAAATTGTTCCACCATTATTTTGATCAAGCTTTAAGGTAATATAGTCGATATTACCATTTGCTTGGTCAAATGTTCCACCGATCAGGAAAATGTCACCAGAACTATTAGTGCTCACTCCTGTACCAAAATCGATGCCATTACTTATTGAATTGAATTCCTTTTGCCATAATAACTGCCCTAGTTTATTGTATTTCGATATTAGAATGTTAGCATTCTCACCTGAGGTGTAGGTATTGGCAACGACAATGAGGTTATCAAATGGATCAAATGTGGATAGATTCAATTCAAATGAATCCACCGGTATTCCGGTGATATGATCCCAAGATTGATTGACTAAAATCTGGGATTTAGCGAATAGAACAATTGTAAACGAAAATAAAAAAGAAATAATACTAATTGTTTTGAGTAGCATGGAATTCATTTATTATTAAGGTAATGAGTTTCTTATGATTGCTATTATTTGGAATGCTTTGTATTCAGTATTGGCTTTCATCCGGGAATTTTTAATGTTCTCAAACGCACCTGATATTCGATTCTCACAATTAAGTACTTTCAAACATACTATTTTCTGTGAATAAATATATATTTCAATGTATATTTTTAATACTAAATTCCCTAACCCTATCCCATTCACTATAGCCGCTCACAATTGCTGTATCAAAGTTTATAAATTGTCAATATTGCGTCAATTTTGACATAGAATTGACATTAATTTGACGCAATTATGACATAAATATGTTTTTTGATAATATTGCTTATTTTTGGGCTTTTTTATGAATGAACCTAGTTTCCGGCGCACACATATGGTTGATAAAATACTATTGACGATTTGCGGTTCAGGCCTGCTCCTGCCTTTTT
>JANQFB010000337.1 GCA_028278085.1 Chitinophagales bacterium | reverse complement strand
ACAACTCGAACTTTTGGGTATAACCGAATTGTACCACGGCTTTAAGCTGTTCATTCCTGCCCCTGACATTCTCCTGGTAAAACCTGATCCCATAATCGGTCCGGGCAAAATCTCTTCGCATTTCTGTCCACCAGACATTGAAATTTCGATCGGCCAGTTCGAAGATCGGGAAGGGAAAGGTATACCAACGCTCTTTGACGATTATTTCGATATCGGCGGAATCCGCCTTCCAGTTTTTAACATTGAGGCTGACCTCATTGAACAACCCTGTTTTCATGATCTGCTGCCTCGATTCTTCCAGTTGAGGCATCAGATCGAGGTAGGCCAGGGAATCGCCGGCTTGAAAGGTCAACTCCCGGCGGATGATCTGAGCCTTGGTTTTCGTATTTCCGCTTACCAGGATGTGCTGGATCCGGATAGATCCCTGTTTTGTTTCTTCCGTTGGCATTTCAGCCTTTTGGGCGGATAGTATTACAGGATATGCAGCAAAAGCCAGGGTAGCTATCCCGACAAATGCCGGGAATTTGAAGCCGGAAATGCGGTCAGTTTGCAGGGAGCGGATGATTGCGAACACCCTGCGGATGAAAAAGGAAAAATTTATGGATCGGGGACGAAATCCTGGTTGCAGGAAGCGGCGAATAGAAAACACCCGTAAAATTAAGGAATACCGGATCAGATATTCAGGTATTTCATTAATGATTCGTAATGATCTTTCAGATCATCGATATATTCGGATTCCTGGTAGGAGGCTTTAACGTGATATTCAAATCGTTCAAAAGTGGCGATCACATGCCTTAGATCGGAAATGTTGAGTTTCAGTGTTACTTCGAGTTTGGTAGAATTCTGATGGCTGGTGATGTAAAGGCTCAGGATCTTGGCATCATTGGATTCGACGATCCTGGCGATCTCCGACATCACATAGTCTTTCTCATTCAGCTCCAGCACAATGATCCCGCCGGGATCGTTGATCGCGCTGATCCGTGACAGGAATTCCACCAGGTTTTCAGGGCTGATGATGCCGACATAATTCTCTTTGCTATCAACCACAGGAACCAGGGTGAGCTTCAACTCGGAAGTCAGCTTGATCACCTCGTAAATGTGCTGGTGTTCATAAACGAATGGCCGGAATAGGGATAATTTATGATTGCCTAAAGGTTGCTCGGGATCATTCAGGTCGAGGATATCTTCTTCCGAAACCAGGCCAAGAAATTGCTGATTGTTCACAATAGGCATTTGCCGGACGTGAAATTCATTCATCCACGCTAAACACCGGGTACCTGAATCAGAAGTTTTTAAGGGAGGAATAACCTGCGACACTAATTCCTTCGCGATCATTATGGCTTATAGCTTATAGGTAAACAGTTTGCTAAGAAAATTCTCGAGCATTTTGTTGAAAACAGCCGGATGTTCCATCATCGGCGCATGCCCGCAAAAGTCGATAAATTTTAATTCGGCATTACCGATAAGCTTTTTAAACTCTTCACCCACATGTGGCGGGGTGATATTATCGTTTTTTCCCCAGATCAGCAATGTAGGGACTTTGATCTTGTGTAATTCCTTACCGACATTATGCTTGATCGCATTCTTGGCAATTTGTATGATCCGGAGGGCTTTGTTCCGGTTGTTGACGATCTCATAAACCTCATCCACCAACTCTTTGGTGGCGGTGCTGGGATCGTAAAAGGTATATTCGGTTTTTTGTTTAATAAACTGGTAGCTGCCCCTTTTCGGAAAAGAACCGCCCAGGGAACTTTCGAACAGCCCGGAACTACCGGTCAGGATCATCGATCTTAACTTGGAAGGATTTTTTAGCGCATACAACAAAGCGATATGGCCACCCAGGGAATTTCCCAATACGGAGATATCATTGTAATTCTTATACTGAACAAAGCGCTCCACATACCTGACTAATCCGGTAACCGAAGATTCCAGCAAAGGCAATTCATAGATCGGCAGTAAAGGCACCACCACCTTGAAGTCTTTAGTGAAATGCTGAAGGATATGCCTGAAATTACTCAGCGCTCCGAAAAGCCCGTGCAATAACATTAAAATCGGTCCCTCACCTTCTTCTAAGTATTTAAAAGAATTTTCTTCCCTTACAACATAGTCCATATGGAAAAGGTAGGTAATTTAACGGTAAACATCAAATGCTAAAATAAGTTTTTTTATTGTATTTATAACCGTTTGGGCATTAAAATACGACTTAGGAAACTATTTTAACAGACGATAGATATGCTTACGGAATCCCTGGCATAATGTTCGTCAGGAGTGGTTTAGGCCAACCAGGTCGAGCCAGTTGGATAACAATTTTAAACCATGTTTGGTCATGACGGATTCGGGATGGAACTGGAATCCAAAAAGGGGTAAATGAGGATGCCTGATCGCCATCGGGATATTGTTTTGGGTTTGCCCGCAAACGATAAGATCTGTTTTTTCGATCGCCGTCAGGATCAGCGAATGGTAGCGCATTACGGTAAAAGGATCCGGAACCTGTTTGAATAGCTCGCTGTGATCATGTTCCACCAGGGCCGTTTTACCATAGACCGGTTCGGCCGCTTTGATCAGTTGGGCCCCGAAATGGAGTCCAATTGCCTGAAAACCAAGGCAAATGCCCAACATGGGAAGCTGTTGATACCGGGCTCCGATCAGTTCCATCATAATACCGGCTTGTTCGGGTTTTTGAGGGCCGGGAGAAAAAACAACGGCATCCGGCCGCATGGATTCAATGCCGGCAAGGTCTGTCTCGTCATTCCTCAATACCCGGCATTCCTGACCTAATTGGAGGAAGTAATCATACAGGTTGTAAGTGAAGGAATCGTAATTGTCCAGCAGAAGGATCATTTGAACAACAACCGTGGTCAGATTTGTTTGAAATACTTTTCCAACGCTGCCAGCATATCTTCAAAAAAAGGGAAATACGCTATGGAATATTTAATGGTTACCGGTGCTATGGGGCTGATAAAAGCATATGACCTGGAAGAATCGATCATAGCTTCGCTGAGCCAACCGGCCTGATCGGCCAACCAAAGCAGGGTGCTGATGATAAATGTATAGACAAAACCGAGGAGTAAGCTCCCGGCAATTTTATTGGCAAAATTGATCTGTGCGAATTCAAGGAATTTTTGGATCACCCGGGAAATGATGTGTACAAATATAATGATCAACACAAAAACGGCCAGAAAAGCCAGGATCGGCGTGTATTTGGAGCTGATATCCCAGGCATGCTCCATATAGGCGGCGGCAAAGTGTGAAAATTTCAGCGCTCCGGCTATGCCCAGAAAAAACGCAAGGAAAGAAAACACGGATAAAACCAGGCCCCGCATAAATCCCCTGATCAAACCGAGGCATAAAACGATCCCATATACCGTATCAATGATCATGGGCCGGCATCAAGGGAGTTTATTTCTCACGATTTCGGAAATGAGCTTACCATCGGCCTTCCCACCCAGTTCCTGCATCACTTTGGGCATCACTTTGCCCATATCCCTGGCAGAGGAAGCCCCGGTATCCGTGATGATCTTATCCACCACCTGTTCGATCTCTTCCTTGCTCAATTGGTCCGGCAAGAAAGACTCGATCACTACCATTTCTTCCGATTCCTGTTGCGCCAGATCGTCCCGCTTCTGTTCCTGGTATATGGCCAGGGAATCCTTGCGCTGTTTCATCAGCTTTTGAAGGATCTTACTTTCCGTGGCTTCATCCAGCTCCTGTTGACCGCCTTTTTCGGTCTTGGCCAGTAAAATAGCGGATTTTATCGCTCTCAAGCCTCTTAACCTTCCCTGGTCTTTGGCTTTCATGGCCTCTTTAATGGCCTGGTTTACGGTGGATTCTAGTGACATTCGGATAACTTAAACAGGTAAAACGAACCAAATAACAGACACAAAACTACTCAAAACCGGATTGGATTAGAAATTACCTAACGGCCAACGCAAGCGTGATGGCTTATGTTGTAATACTTATCGAACTCCTTGAGCGAAATGGCTTTGCCCATATTGTTCAGCATGGCCAATACTTCGACAGCGCCGTCGGCCGTCCGGATGTGGATGCGGCCGTCGATCACGCGGATCTTACCCGGCGGATCTCCGGAGTCGAAGACCATGGATGAGGGCTGCACTTTCAGCAGGGTAAACTTTTTACCGTTTACATAAGCGTCGGGATTCGGAAAGGGAGGGAAGGTGCAGGCACGGATATAATCGATTACCTGTGTGGTTGTCCAGGCGAAATTAACCACGCCGCCATAGGGGTAATTCCTGTCGTAATACAAGGCCTGTCCGGGATCTTGCGGTGTTAGGGTATAACTTCGGTCGAGCAATGCCGGTAAGGTTTGCCGGAACAACTGAAGCCCATATTCTTCACATTTCTCATAGAGGTCTTTACCGGTATCGGCCGGATCGATCGGTACCTTTACCTGGGCAACGATGTCTCCATTATCCACTCCGGCAGCCATCTGGTGGATGGTAACCCCGTGATGGGTTTCGCCGTTAATGATCGCCCATGCGCCCGGGAAAGAACCCCTATACCTGGGCAAGGGTGCGAAATGCAGGTTAAACGAGCCATGGGGCGGGATTTCCAATAGTGCCCGCTTGTAGATCTTCGGGTAAAAAGCCGTAAACATCAGGTCAGGCGCGAGGGCTTTCATTTGTGCGACAAATTCGGGATCATTGATGTCTTTTGGCTTGAACAACGGTAATTTGCATTCGCTTGCCAGGTCTGCTACGGAAGGATACCATTGGCCGGGGGAGGGATCGTCCCAGCGGGCGATAACCCCGCACAGGTCGATTTCCCGGTCGATCAGTTCCTGCAGGGCTTTTACGCCCATTCCTTTGCTGCCAATGAATAATAATCGCAAAATCTATTGATTGATGTTCCGCCACTTACATCTGGTGATCTGTGGCTGTTCAAAGCCTAAATATCGAACTGGGAATGTTGAATGATGAATTTGCTCATCATTCAGCATTCAGCGTTTATCATTTATTTTGCTATTTTGGATAAAATATGTTGTAACAAATCTACCTGTATTCCCATTAATACCGGTGGCTTAACCGTAGATCTTTTCGATCATTTCAATCGTTTTCATCCCCTCCATGCCATCGACGGTGATATGGGCATCGTTGGTCAGGACATCGATCACATTCTGATAGACCTTGTCATGGTTAGACATCGAACCCTGGTAAAATCCGTAGTCATTGGGTGGCCGGTGCTCATTGACATCGGAGATCCTGTAATCTTCGATGTGCTGATATTCCAGCGTATTCAAATATTGACCGCCGATCTTTACGGTTCCTTTTTCGCCGAACAGGGTAATGGATCCCTCCATATTTTTTTCATAGGAATTCAAGGTAAAATTCAGTGTTCCTATCGCTCCGTTTTCGAATTCCAGTAATACGCCACCCGTATCCTCGAATTCGATCCATTCCCGGTGCATAAAATTCCTTTTGATCATGCTGGCATTTTTCAACGGCCCTGCCAGCCAATAGAGCAGGTCTATAAAATGACTGAACTGCATAAACAAAGGCCCGCCGTCCATAGCCCGTTTCCCTTTCCAGTCGGATCCGCGGTAATAAGCCTCATTCCTGTTCCAGAAACAATTGAGCTGTATGTTGAAGATCTTACCCAGCTTGTTTTCATCCAACAGTTGCTTCAAAGCCATCACCGGCGGGTTAAAACGGTTCTGTTTGACGATCATGAGGTTTTTTCCGGTTCTCTTGGCAGTGTTCACCATTTCCCGGCAATCCTTAACGGAAAGGGCCATGGGTTTTTCACAGAGGACATGTTTTCCGGCTTCAAGTGATGCGATCGTATGTTCGGCATGTAAGCCATTCGGCGTGCAAATGGCTACTACATCCACTTCCGGCGCCGATCGCAGCAGATCGGACAAGTTGTCGAATGGCCGGCAATTGTATTGATCAGCCAGATCCCGGGCTCTTTGGGAAAGAATATCGCATACCGCCTGAAGCTTTCCCGTTTTTGAAATATGTCGGGCATGCCGCTGAGCGATATTTCCGCAACCGATGATAGCAAATTTAACAGGCGGTTTTATAACAGGCATGGGTTATGCTTCGATAGAAGTGGAGGATCCGGACAAAAAACCTCAGGCAAAGGCTTTGGTACCTTTGTCGATCCCTTTGGATACACGCCAGTCGATCAATTTTTGAAGGCCTTTTTCCAGGGAATTGGTAAAGGCAAAGCCAATCTCTTCACTGGCCTTTTTCGCCGATCCGATCCGGTTTTGAACGAACTGGCGGGCATCATCTTCCGAATATGGCATGTATTCAACCGTTAAGGATGAATTTTTAAGCCGTAAGATCGTATCACACAACTCCCTGATAGAGGTTTGGACCTCCGTTCCGACATTATAATAGCCGAATTTCACCGGACTTTTCAGGGCGGCGATATTACATCGGGCAACATCTTCCACATAAATAAAATCATAAGCCTGGCTGCCGTCGCCATTGATCACCGGCGCTTCGTTGGCTTCGATCTTGTTCAGCATGATCGGGATAACGCCGCTGTAAACGGCATGTTGATCCTGGCCCGGGCCATAAACATTCATATACCTCAGCCCGATAACCTCCAAGCCGTAGCGGTCATTGAAGGCGGTACACATCGCCTCCCCGGAGATCTTGGTCGAGCCGTAAAAATTCGTATTGTTGAAGGGATGATCTTCGGTCATGGGTACTTCCACCGCATCACCGTAGACGGAAGCCGAAGAGGAATAGATCAGCTTTTTGATATTGTTGTTCACGCAGGCTTCCAGCACATTGAAGGTGCCGGCGATATTTACATCGAAAGCTGTGCGGGGATAGTCTTTGCAGTGCAGCAACCACATGGCGGCGAGATGGAATACATAGTCCACATCTTTCATGGCATCATTCAGGATATCCGTTTCCCGTATATCGCCGCCAAAAGGATAAATGCTACAACGTTCGTCTTCCAGGCAATCGTCGATATTTTCCATTTTCCCCCGGGCAAAATTATCATAGATCACCACGGATGAGACCGGCTCTTTCAACAATTCCCTCACCACAAATCCGCCGATAAACCCGGCTCCGCCGATCACCAATACTTTACGATTGTTTAATTCCATAGTGCTGTTATCAGGCATTCATCATCACCGGCATCACCAGCATGAGGATATCTTCATGCTCATCCGACGATGTCGGCAGCAGGATGCCTGCCCGTGTTGGTGTTGACAATTCCATGATGACTTCATCCGTATTGATCACGCTGAGCATTTCGATCAGGAACTTGGCGTTAAACCCGATCTCGATATCTTCGCCTTCATACTGGCAGTTTTGCCTTTCGTTGGCTTCATTGGAAAAGTCGAGGTCCTGGGCAAAGATCTGCAGTTCACTGCCCGTAATTTTCAGCACCACCTGGTGAGTAGTTTTATTGGCGTAAATGGAGATCCTTTTCAGTGAATTCTGGAAATCACTTTTGCTGATAGTTAATTTATTCGGATTGTCAGTCGGGATAACGGCATTGTAATCCGGGTAGCGGGCATCGATCAGCCTGCAGATCAGGTTTACCTTATCGAAACTGAAAAAGGCATTGGAAGTATTGTAAGCGATATTAACACTGGTTTCTTCTTCTACCGGTAAGGCGGTCTTGAGGATGGTCATCGCTTTTTTGGGGATGATGAAGGAAGAAGCCGTATCGCTTTTGGTATCTGTTCTTTTGTACCGGACCAGCTTATGCGCATCGGTTGAAACAAAGGTAGTGCCATCCTGGTCGAGCTGTACATAAACCCCTGTCATTGCAGGCCTCAGCTCATCGTTGCTAATGGCAAAAAGGGTTTTGTTAATAGCATTGTTGAGCACCGTTGCCGACATATTGATATCCGTAACATTTTCAGCGACCGGGATCCTGGGAAAATCATCGCCGTTTTCTCCGGCAAGCTTAAACTTTCCGTTATCCGTGGTTATCTCGACGCCATAAGTCTGTTCGTCGATGGAAAAGGTAAGCGGTTGTTCGGGGAGTGTTTTTAAAGTCTCAAGTAAGATCTTGGCGGGTATCGCGATCTTGCCGTCTTCTTTTGACTCGATGTCGAGGGAGGTGGTCATGGACGTTTCCAGATCAGTGGAGGAAATCGACAATTGACCACTCTTGATCTCGAAGAGATAATCTTCCAATATGGGTAAAACCGTATTGGTGCTGATGACTCCCGAAATCAATTGCAGTTGTTTGAGAAGCGACCCGGTTGAGACAATAAATTTCATCTGTGTAAAGTTTGTTTGTCAAAGTTTAGCAGAAATTCGACCGGGTCTATCCCGGAAGATTTCATCTTGAAGTATTTTGTCATTTATGATTTGGCAAAGATAAGTCATTTGGTATAATAAAGCTAATGCGCTTCCATAAATTA
>JANQFB010000326.1 GCA_028278085.1 Chitinophagales bacterium | reverse complement strand
CAACTACCACCCCCGGGGACCTATCTATCTTATTGTTCGCTTTCCAATATCCTGGTCCGGAACAACGATCCGGAGATCTTCCGAGCGTTAGTGACCCGGATCTACAATGATTACCGCTCCAGGGGTTACGATTATTTTTTATGCGGCCTGGCAGCACAGGATCCGCTGCACCGGGCATTTGAAGGATTCAAAGCCAAACGTACCATCCTAGGGAAACATTACCTGGTAAGCTTCGATCCGCACCCAAACCCTCCCACACAGGATCAAATCTACTACCTGGAAGTGGCCCGTATTTAGGAGACAACGATGCCCCTCTAATCACGAATATAAACCCATATCCGCCGCTTTTCTTCGATATCCGCCCACTTATGAATTATACCTGGGAAATGGTTCTAATTAACGCCAAATTTGCTGGTAGTAGTAGATTTTTTCATGCAATGATCACACGCAGGATCATTTGAGAAGCAGGAGTGGAAAAGCTATGTACCTTTTTATCAGGGTTATATCCGCTTCTCAAGAAAAAGGGGCATCTTGATAATCAAGCGCCCCTTTTTTTTTGAATTCGTTCTGAAATATTTACGGACAAGTGATTGACGTAGAGACCAGCACGCCGGCGTTATCGACAGTTATTCGCCAGCAAGAGGAATTCGGTGCTACGAGTATAATGCCGTATGCCGGATCATCGATATATACATCACCCGAAGTAACATGTACCTTACTGAGTGGCCCGGTATTACCGAAACCTACATCTCCGTTGGAGGCTGCATAGAAAGTACCGGTTGGCGCACCTTTTTCCAATATGATCGGATCGGTCCAGCCACCGTCATAGGTTCCGATGATCATCGCATTACCACCGAACAATGAACCGGGTGACAAACCGATACTGCCCCGGTACGTGGCGCCAGGCGTTTGAAAGGAGATGGTATTGAATTTAGTACTATCCGTTCTGATCAAGACCGGTGGAGAAGTAGTGGAAACGACTTCAAGCGGAACATTTGATCCGGAGGGGACATCACCTACAACAACACTACCACCATTATAGTACACATCTCCTGCTGATTCATTCCACCAAGAGCTAGCAGCAGAGGTTTGCACGGAATTATCCGGGAATTTGAATCCACCGGCCGAGGCAAAGATCGTATCTGCGACTTCAAGCTGGGTGGTCGGAGTGGTGGTTCCGATACCAACATACCCCATGGAGGTTCCATAGATCGTTCCGGAGGGCGCCCCGTTCTCCAACACAAGGGGATTCGACCAAAAGGCTCCATTGTAGGATCCCAATACCGTTGCATATCCATTGAACAGGCTATGTGGGGACATCGCAACACTCGCTCTGCGGCTTCCGTCATTGTTGCGGAAGGTAAGCGAATTCCACGTGCTGCTGTCGATGACACTTACGATAGGCGGTGAATTGTTCGCATGAACAGCTAAAGGCGCGAGCGCTGAAGGCGTACTACCGATCGTTACCCATCCGGTGTCAAGATACACATCCACGTCTGAATTGGTCCATCGCGTTGCGGAAACCTGTACCGAGCTATCCGGGAACATGAACCCACCGGTATTGGAAAATACTTTACCCGAGACTTCCAACTGCTCACTCGGTGTTTTATTACCGATCCCGACTTTTCCATCCAAAGCCATGAAAAGGCGGTCCTGGTTAAAGTTCCGCAGCATGAACGTACCGTTTTGAGCGTCGAATACTGTTCCGTTACTCCCGACGAAGAAGCGGGCATAACGGGTATTGGAGGCGTTGATGATCTTCATACCCGAGAATTTGTCATCGCTGGCCTGCCTGAGTGTTAACACATGACTATCCGGTACGGAGGTCTGGCCGATCACCAAGCCTTTGCTGTTCAACCGCATCTTGTCCAGGTTATTGATCCGGAACGCGAGACCGGCGCCATCGGTGGTTCCGATAAAATTGGTGGAAGGACTGGTGCCTGCATTACCGGTGGTGGTCCAGTCGTTGGGATCCGCCCGGTTATCGCCCTGGCCCCCCTCTTCACTAAGGGTACCCCGGTAAACCCAGGTGCCGTTATCCTGCTTCCGGTAGATCTTCGCTGTGCTGATATCCATGTAATAATCACCACTTTGACCCGGCGTGGCCGGATCGGGTATTTGCGTACCTTCATACCATTGGGTTCCTTTCAATTCTTCATATAATTCCGGGCTAACAGCGTCGGCCATCCCTGCCTGGCTTGCATAAGGTACGGCCATGATCTTCGTGGCGCCCAGCGATTTGTAGTGATCGTTTCCCTGATCATCCATGGAAACTTCCAGCCAATAGGTCGACCGGCTCCACCGGATCGTATTCAGGGCTCCGCTGGCCGGTGTTCCGCTACCGATCTCCAGGTTAACCATCCCGAACCGGTCTGTTTTAGCGGTATGATATTCGGAAAAAACGGGTACGCCTCCCGGACCGTTTTGTTTGAGCGTGAGTAAGAGCTTCACTTCGCTATTGGCCATTACCGCACCCTGATCATTCCGCAA
Source organism: Chitinophagales bacterium (assembly GCA_028278085.1). GTDB lineage: Bacteria > Bacteroidota > Bacteroidia > Chitinophagales > JANQFB01 > JANQFB01. Next base: position 15,283 of record JANQFB010000326.1, on the reverse strand, counting down.
TACGGCCTGATAGTTAAAACCCTCGGGCGCCTGGCTGAAGGCCATCATAACTGATGCAAAGCAAACTATTGATAATAAAATCCGTTTCATAATATTTGAAATTTTTGTTCAATAATAAGAATGATTGAAGTTACAAAATCCGGCATTTATTATACCTATCCATATATGAATAAATGATGAATTTTTGAGGCTTCCGGTCTTATCCCCCCAATTGCCGGAACGACCGGCGGATCAGGTGGATATCCTGCCAGATGGAATAATCCTTGGCATACAACAAATTAAGCCTCCGGCGTGTGAGCGCATCGTGGGCTTTCAATTGATCGACCGGCGTGAGGATGCCCGGCCTGATCCCCGGAAGCCTGCCGGGTTGTTCGGTAGCAGGATCATCGGTCGTATGGTAACCGACCCAGCTCTTTCGGCCGGCCAGTACTGCCAGGATATTTCCCAGGAGTCCGCCGGGCTTACGGACGACAAAGATGGATACGGGCAGGCTCAGGACCAGGAGAACGGCCACCACAATATCCAGCACGCGCTTGTTCCGCTTACCGGTCGGGGAGGTGATCGCCATATTGATATCGATGGCATACAGGTCACCAGCCGTATCTTTTGAGTTGCTGCCGATGATGCTCAGGGATTCCTCCGGAACGATCTTATAATCGATGGCAGGCCCGATGCGGGTGATCCACCGGATGATCTGCTGGGAGGAAATATCTTTCCCGCAAAAGATGATCTCTTTGATCCGATAGATTGCAGTGATCTCCGCTAGCTGTTCCAGGTATCCCAGGTGCTGATCGGAGCTTATCTTATCCTTTTCCGGAACCACAAAACCAATGAAATTCAGGGGTGTGCCGAACTGGTTGAGCATAGACAACACCCTGTTGCCTTCATTTTCGGAACCTACAATGACGATCTTTTTGTCTTCAACGGATTCAAATTGCAAATTCCGGTGCCGGAAAACATGAAAAACCACCCGGATCCCGACCATCGAAAGGATCGCCCAGGCGGATCCCAGCAAAATAATGGCCCTGGAAAACCGGTATTCTTCTTCCAGGAATCCATAAACCGCTGCAATGATCAGGCTGCCCATCAGCAAGCCCCTGACCATTTTCACCGTCCGGAAGGGTTTGTCGTATCCCCCGCTGAAATAGACCGACACCAGCCATATAAATATATAGAGCGGCACATTGATAAAGAGTAATTCGGCAGGATACTGAAGTCCCGGCAGATCTTTCACATATTCTTCCCAAAAATCCTTGAGCAGATAGATCCCACCGAATAGGGTCGCCGCATCCAGGATGACTTCCCATGAGCGGTCGAAAAAGCGGGATATGATCGACAGGCCTGCTTTGAAATATATCGCTCCTTTAATGATCAGTGCAAACAGTCGCGCCCGTTCGGGGGGGAAATGCTTTTTCGCGAAAATGATCATGGCCTGGTAAAACAGGCGGACATAGTTCAGACTGCCTTTTTTGGTACTTTCTCCCTTATAATGGATGATACGGGTTTCGGGGAAGTAATAATTGACATATCCGGCCTGTATGATGCGGTAGGACAGGTCGATATCTTCTCCATACATGAAAAAGGACTCATCCAGTAACCCTATCTTGTCAAGCACGGATTTCCGGATCAACATGAATGCCCCGGCCAGTACATCGACGGGATGGACCTGGTCTTCCGGCAAATGACCCAGGTGGTATTTCCCGAACGTCTTTGATTTAGGAAACAATGCAGAAAGACCGAATATCTTATAAAAAGCCACATCGGGAGAGGGGAATGCCCGTTTGGATTCCGGCAAAAAATTCCCCTTCCCATCCAGCATTTTCACGCCCAGGGCCCCGGCATCCGGATGGTCGTCCATGAAGCGGACGGTCTTTTCAAAGGTATCTTCTTCCACCACCGTATCGGGGTTCAGAAGGAGGATATACTCCCCCGCAGATCGCTGAATGGCCTGGTTATTGGCTTTGGAGAAACCCAGGTTTTCCGTATTGGCGATCAGGGTCACTTCGGGGAACTTCTGACGGACCATAGCGGCAGAGCCGTCCACGGAATTGTTGTCGACAACGATCACCTCGGTATCCAGGTTATGGCAGGCTTTTCTGACAGCGTGAAGGGCCTGCTCCAAAAAATACTTTACATTATAGTTGACAATTATGACGGATAGACGGGTCATTCCTTGTTCGCAACATGAGCGTCATAAGGCAGTCGGGTGGCGATGGAGCGGGCCAGGGTCAGCTCATCGGTATATTCCAATTCGCCGCCAAAAGCGATACCCCGGGCGATGGTGGTGATCTTTACCGGAAACTCATCGAGCTTCCTGGATAAATAATAAATGGTGGTGTCGCCTTCAATGGTGGGGCTGATACCCATGATGACTTCCTTGACATCACCGCCGGAAGCTCTTTTCAGTAAAGAATCGATATGCAGGTCTTCCGGGCCGATCCCCTCGATCGGGGAGATCACACCGCCGAGCACATGGTAAACGCCGTTAAACTGGTTGGTATTTTCGATGGCGATCACATCTCGGATATTCTCGATGATACAAATGGTCTGGTGATCCCTCGCCGGATTGGCACAGATGCTGCATTGATCACCGTCGGAAAGGTTGTGGCAGGTTTGGCAGAAACGGATCTCATTCCGCATTTTGATGATCTTTTCCCCGAATGTCGCTACAGCTTCTTTGTCCTGATTCAGCAAATGTAAAACCAACCGAAGCGCCGTTTTTCTTCCGATACCGGGCAGCTTGGCAAACTCCTCAACAGCGTCTGTGATCAGTTGTGAAGGTAAATTCATAAACTCAAAAATACGCTAAATAAACGGGACTAGGGTGGTTTCCGCATGAGTAAAATTAAAGGATTTAAACGGTCAAAATCGAGGTTTAGTCTGATAAATAGGGCTATTCATCCCCGATCTACAACTATTTGACGACATTTCCGTCAAATCTAGCAACCAACGATACCACAACATGAAGACGCTCACAATTTTCCTCATCAGCATCAGTATTAGCCTCACCGGTTTTGCCCAACATTGGGAAGGAGGCCTCTTCCTGGGCGTATCCAACTACGCAGGAGACCTTTCTCCATCGTTCTTTTTGATCAAAGAAGCGCATCCGGCCTTCGGCCCTGTCGTTCGCTACAATGTCAACCGTTATGTTTCGTTCAAAGGCAACCTGTTCTATGGAACGATCAGCGGAAACGACGTTAACCAGGTCAAGCAATCCCTGCAGGTCCGGAATTTGAGTTTTAAATCCAATATCCTCGAGCTGGGCGTAACCGCGGAATATAATATATTCGGATTCGATGGCGGCGGGAACCGATTTTCACCCTATGTATTCGCCGGCATAGCCGTTTACCGGTTCAATCCCAAAACCTTATACCAGGGCCAATGGGTAGCCTTGCAACCCTTGGGCACCGAAGGACAAGGCACACCGGTATTCCCCAACCGTAAACCTTATTCGTTGACCCAACTCTCCATGCCCCTGGGCGCCGGTATCAAATATGCCATTGGCCGTGGCTGGAACCTGGGTTTGGAAGTAGGTTACCGGAAAACCTATACGGATTACCTGGATGACGTCAGCAAATCCTATGTCGATACGGATATCATTGCTGCCTATAATGGCGCCACTGCCGCAGCGCTCTCTAACCGGACCGGGGAAGTATTGCCGGAACCGCTGGATTTCAATGAACAAAATGAGCGGGGCAACGCCAAGTACATGGATTGGTACATGTTTGGCGGTATCACCCTGACCTATACCTTCGGCTCCAGCAATAAGGATCATTCCGGCTACAACGGCGGACCGGTCCACAAGTGCTATAGTTTCTGATCCCGGAAAACTTCAAGGACCCCTGGCAACTAATCATCTATCCGGGAGGCCCCGGAACTGTCGAATAAACTGTACTTTCCCATAACCCGGTGGATAATTCCCCGGGTTTACTTTTCCCGGAGATGGCATTTTAACCTAAGTTTGTTGGTTGAACGCAAGCCTTTATGTCTCCCGCTTATATCCTGTCGTTTGTAGGCGCCTATTTCGCACTGCTGCTGCTGATCTCTTATTGGACAAGGGGTACGGGCGATAATAAGGCCTTTTTCCTGGCCAACCGTCAGGCGCCATGGTTTGTGGTCGCTTTCGGGATGATCGGCGCTTCCCTTTCCGGGATCACCTTTATCTCCATTCCCGGCTGGGTGACCGACACCCAATTCTCCTATATGCAGGTGGTACTGGGCTACCTGGTCGGTTACCTGGTGATCGGCACGATCCTGCTGCCCTTATATTACCGCCTCAACCTGACCTCCATCTATACCTACCTCGAACAAAGGCTGGGCATCAACGCCTATAAAACCGGGGCTTTCTTTTTCCTGGTATCCCGCATCATCGGGGCCTCTTTCCGGCTTTTCCTGGTGGCAACGGTGCTGCAGCTATCGATCTTCGACGCCTGGAATGTTCCCTTCGCCGCAACGGTGATCCTTACCATCGCCCTGATCTGGATCTACACCTTCAAAAGCGGGATCAAGACCATCATCTGGACCGATACCCTGCAAACCGCTTTTATGCTGCTGGCCGTTATCCTGTCGGTACGCCTGATCGGGCAAGATCTCGAACTCGGCTTAATGGAACTGGCCGAAACCGTGAAAGCCAGTGAGTACAGCCAAGTATTCTTCTGGGATGCCGATTCTTCCCTGAATTTCTTCAAACAATTCAGCAGCGGCGCATTTATCGCTATTGTGATGACGGGCCTGGACCAGGATATGATGCAAAAGAACCTGAGCTGCAAAACCCTCCGCGATTCGCAGAAGAACATGTTTTGGTTCAGTATTATCCTTGCTGTGGTTAACCTGTTATTCTTATGCCTGGGCGCCTTGTTATACATTTACGCCGACAAGCATGGGATCCGGATACCGGAAAAAACCGATCAGTTGTTCCCCTTGCTCGCGACTCAATATTTCACCCCTTTCGCCGGCGCCGTCTTTGTTTTGGGGCTTATCGCTGCCGCCTACTCCAGCGCCGACTCCGCCCTGACCTCGCTGACCACCTCATTTTGCGTGGATTTCCTGGGCTTTGAGAAAAAGGACGGCCAGCAGCAGAACAGGGTCCGGACCCGGTATGGCGTACATATCGGATTTTCGGTGATCCTGATCATTACGATATTGATCTTTAACAAGATCAACGACGATGCGGTGATCCATTCGCTCTTTGTGGTGGCCGGCTATACTTATGGGCCCTTGTTGGGCATGTTCAGCTTCGGGCTGCTCACCAAAAGAGCCGTCAAAGACCGATGGGTGATACCGGTATGCCTGATCTCCCCGCTGACCTGTTACCTGCTGAATCAATATTCCGAGGAATTGTTCAACGGTTATGCTTTCGGCTATGAATTGCTGATATTAAACGGTCTGCTTACCTTTACAGGACTATTATTTATTTCAAAAAAAAGTCAGCCGGTTAATGGCAATAAAGCCGTGCAGGTGGACGTAAACTAAGGACCTATGAACAAAGAATCATCAAGACATAAAAAGCCGGAGAAAGAATATCCCTGGGCGGAAATGAAAGCCGAATCATCGTGGACGATCTTCAAGGTGATGTCTGAATTTGTGGAAGGCTTCGACAAATTGAACCGGATCGGCCCCTGTGTTTCGATCTTCGGTTCCGCCCGTACCCAGCCGGACAGTCCTTATTACGATATGGCTATCGATATTGCCGAACGGCTTACCCAGGAAGGTTATGGCGTGATCACGGGTGGAGGGCCGGGGATCATGGAAGCAGGGAATATCGGCGCACAGAAGGGTGGCGGTAAATCCGTAGGTTTGAATATCGATATCCCCTTCGAACAGGAAGCCAACGACTATATCGACGCTGATAAGCTCCTGAATTTTAAGTTCTTTTTTGTGCGGAAGGTAATGTTCGTCAAATATGCACAGGGCTTTGTGCTGATGCCCGGTGGCTTCGGCACGATGGATGAAATGTTCGAAGCGCTGACCCTGATCCAGACCCAAAAGATCGAAAAAGTACCGGTGGTATTGGTGGGTAGCAAATTCTGGAACGGTATCCTGGAATGGCTGAAAGAGGTGATGATGCAGGAATATCAAAATATTAACCCGCAGGACCTGGAGCTCATGAAGATCACCGACGAGATCGATGAAGTGATCCAATATATCAACGACTTTTATGCCAAATCAAAGCTGCGGCCGAATTTCTAAGAGCGCTATGAAAAAGCTGGTGCTTCCCCTGATCACGATCATGATCCTGGTTATGGGATCCATGAGCTTACGGGAAGTCGAAAGCAAAGACTTTCCCCAGGATTATTTCCGGCCACCGCTCGGTATCCCGATGTTGCTGACCGGAACTTTCGGCGAATTACGCAGCAACCATTTTCATGCCGGTATCGATGTCCGTACCAACAACCAGATCGGCTACCGGATCTACGCCGCTGCAGACGGCTATGTTTCGCGGGTGAAAGTTTCCCCTTACGGTTACGGTAAAGCCCTTTATATCACCCACCCCAACGGTTATACCACCGTATACGGACACCTCAGCCGGTACAACGGCGCTTTGGCCGAATACATCAAAGCCGAACAGTACCGGAGGGAAACCTTTGCCATGGACCTCTATTTTAAAAAGGATAAATTTCCGGTCAAAAAAGGAGATACCGTCGCCTTTTCCGGTAATTCCGGCGGTTCGCAGGCGCCGCATTTGCATTTCGAGATCCGCGACCGCCAGGAAAGGCCGTTAAATCCCTTGTTTTTTGGATTTGATATCGACGATACGGTGGCGCCGCTGATCCGCAGCCTGTTGCTCAACAATCTCGACGACCGTTCGCAAAGGCGTAAGCTCAAACCTAAAAAACGCAAGCGCCGGTATAAAGTACTGAACGATACGGTAACCACCGCTTACAAAAAGGTGGGATTCAGCGTTAAAGCCATCGATGTTCATAACAAGATCGATAACAAAAACGGCGTATATGGCCTTACCGTGGAAAAAGACGATACCACCATTTACAGTTTCAAAGCCCGCCGGATCGGTTTTGATGAAACCCGCTACCTCAACAGCCATATCGATTATGCGCTCAAGCAAAGAGGGCAGGGTTATTACCATCGCTGTTTTGTGCAGCCGGGGAATTACCTGGCCAGCTACCCGGAGCTCAAAAACCGCGGAATTATCAGCCAACTGGATCAAAAAAAGGGGCACCGGATCAAGATCCACATCCTGGACGTGGAGGGGAATACTTCCACCATGGACTTTTACCTGGCCTACAAACCTTCCAAAGGCACTTCCACAAAGACCAAGGATAGCCGGAAAAAGGTCGCTAAAGTTTTTCCATTCAAGGTCAGGAACACCTTCCTGAATGAAATGATCTTCCTGGATTTTCCGCCGAACGCCTTTTACGATACGCTGCATTTCGAATACGATCACAGCGGAAAGGATACCGGGCTGCGCTTTTCTCCCGTCCATCATATCCACCATCCTTATGAGCCGGTCCATAATGCCTTTAAGGTATTTATCAAGCCCCAAAACCTGCCGGACAGCCTTCGCCACCAGGCGCTGATCGTCTATCAAAATCAAAAAGGCAGGATCTACAGCAAAAAAGGGCAATGGAAAGACGAATACCTGTGGGCCAGGACTAAAAACCTGGGTGATTATTTCATAACGGTCGATACTACGGCCCCTAAGATCAAACCTTTTAATATTTTTGACGGAAAAGACCTGGGTTATCAAAACAAGATCCAACTGAAGATCTCCGATGATCTTTCCGGCATCCGGACGTATCGAGCAACCCTGGATGGCCAATGGATCCTGATGGATTACGACGCCAAAAATGATATGCTGACTTATTTATTCGACGAAAAAATGACCAAGGGCAGTCATACGTTCAGCCTGGTTATTACAGACGGTCGGAACAACAAAAGCCGGTATACGGCGACTTTAAAGAATTAATTGAAGAACGGAAGCATGTAGATATGGCAAAATGAAAAATTAAAATGTGAATGGTCACTGCATTTTACATTTACTATTTTACATCAACATTTTGACATTGAATTGCTTCTACCACAGCAATATGGATAAACATTTTCAGTAAACCATGACAAACTTAAAAGAAGGCGATCCGGCACCGGATTTTAGCAGCACCGACCAGGACGGCAATCCGATCTCCCTGGCCGATCTGAAAGGGCAATCATTTATCCTGTTCTTTTACCCCAAAGACAATACGGAAACCTGTACCATCGAGGCCTGTAATTTGCGCGACAATTATGCCGACCTGAAAGCACGGGGTTTCCGGGTATTGGGGGTCAGCAATGATTCGGAACGGAAACACCGTAATTTCATCGCCAAATATAAGCTGCCCTACGACCTGATCGCCGATACGGACAAGGAAATGGTAAATGCTTACGGCGTTTACGGCCTCAAAAAGTTCATGGGCCGGGAGCATATGGGGATCTATCGCACCACCTTCGTGATCGACGAAGAAGGGATTATTCAAAAGGTGATCCAAAAGGTTAGATCCAAAGACCACAGCCGCCAGATCCTGGAGGAATTGGGGCTTATCGAGACCGATTGAGCCTTTCGGAGGTTTTAGCAGTCGGTATCAGCAACGCGACCATTTCCTTTTGACCAGGCTGGTTTCAACGGCCATGTTTATTGGACAGGCCAAGATAGACGGGTCAGGAGATCTCCCAACCCGACTATTAAAACAGGGTCTGATGCGTTGGAGCGTTTATCTGGCAATGATCATTTTCCTGGTAACCATCTGTCCGCTTACGCTTAGCCGATATAGATACATGCCGTTCATTCCTTCATCGGGCGAATACCGAATGGTATGGATCCCTCTGGGCTGATAAGCGTTTACCAATCGGGTTAATTCCTTACCGGTGAGGTCAAATATACTTAAGGATACGTGGCTATTCGCCGGAACCTCATACCGGATGGTGGTATGATCTTTTACCGGATTGGGAGAATTCCCCAGGTCTAAAACTGGCGAGGTGATTCTTGTGACCGGCGGCAGGCTAGTAATCCCGCTGGAATCCAGGGGCGTATGAGCAAAGCCCTGTTCGCTAAATACGGCGATCCCATCGTCTGTTGAATTGAACCAAACCCAGCCATTGTTGTCGAAATTGATACCATCAATAATGCCGAAGTGTAATGGGGAGTTAAAGGAATTATAGCTGGTCCAAGTGGCACCGTCAAACACGGAAGCACCAAAATTGTTAAATCCTGTCCATATCTTATCGCCCGGGCCAACGGACACAACCCTGACATGATCATAGGGGATATCAGAATTGGCTTCATCGTAGATCGTCCAGGTGGTATTGCCATCAAATTTAGCCAGGCCTCCTCCGTCCGTACCCATCCAGATATTGTTACTGCCATCTATACCGAGGTCGTGCAGAAAATTGTTTGGCAGATCCGAATTACCAGTATCGTATTTATTCCAGGTTGTACCATCAAATTTTACCAACCCGGATGGCGTAGCCATCCATTTCGTACCATTCCCATCGATCTCAATATCTCTGACACTACTGAAGCTTACGGTTGGTGTATGTGTTGTCCAATTGGCGCCATCGAACTCCAGCAATTCCGTGGAGAATGCCACCCAAAGGATATTCCCTTCAAAAACCATGTTTTTCCCAATATCATTGGAGGTCAGGTCCGAATTGAACGTGTTATAAATGGTCCAGGTGGCATTGCCGTCAAAATGGGCCAATCCTCCTAGCCAGGTGCCTATCCAAGGTTCATTATTTTGGTCGAAAATGATATTTTTCACGGTTTCATCAGGGAGATCGGAATTTTGTTCGTCAAAAACTTCCCATAGACCACCGTCAAATTTAGCCAGCCCATCGTAATAGGTGCCTGCCCACGCATTATCCTGGTTATCAAGCCCCACATAATTCACATAATCGTCAACCAAGTAAGCATTTTGCTCCCCATATACCGTCCAATTGCCATTATCTACTTTGGCAACACCTCCCCATGTACAGGCCAGCCACATCACTCCATCATGCTGGGCAATCCCATATACACCATTTCCTGGTAAATCTGAAGTACCGTACTCATATAGCGTCAGGGTCGAGCCATTGATGGTCGTTAACCCCTGATCGCTACCGACCCAGATGGTCCCATCGAGTCCGCCATGGATGGACGCAATATAATCATCCGGAATAACCGAATTGGAACTGTTATAGGTGGTCCATGAATTCCCCTGCATCTTACCCACACCATTCCAGGTGCCTACCCAAACTACTCCACTGAAATCAACATAAAGGGATAATACATCATCTGAAGGGATCCCGGAATTCCCGGTATTGTATTCAAACCAGCCACTACCATTGAATTGGGCAAGGCCACCGTCGAATCCACCCATACCAGCCCAAACATTATTATCATTATCGACAAATATAGCCTTTGCATAATCCGAGGAAAAAAGGGAATTGGAGGCATCGTAGATTGTCCAGGTGGTTCCATTGAACTTTGCTATTCCTCCTCCATCGGTACCGATCCACAAATTGCCATAGCTATCCATACCCAAATCGTTGATCTCATCTTTGGGCAGATCGGAATTCGACTCATCAAATACGGTCCAGGTGGTATCCCCATCATATAAGATCAGGCCATTGTAGGCGGTGCCTAACCAGATCCTGCCTTTATGCTCCGGATAGATCGCATTAATGGCTCCGGATGGTATTCCTGAATTCGACACATTATAATTGTGCCAGGTATGACCATCAAACATGTTTAATCCCCCATCGGATGCGGTCCAAACCCGTCCGTATTTATCTACTTCAATGACGTCCACATTGAAGCCATGGTGTTGGAGCAATCGCCATTGATTGTGGTTGGATAATGCCTGCAAGCTCATTAAGCAAACAGTAATGGTCATTAATCTTTTCATGTGCTGCATTTTTTATGGATTCAATAACTTACAACCATCTCCCTGATCGAACGATCGTTCGATCTGAAATGGAGATCTTGCCAATATTAGAGCTAAGCAATGGTAAAAAAATGCTACAATTTGAATTCGGTCAGGTATGGGGCATAAAAGACCTGTTTGAATTGATATTCGTACATCGCTGTATTAATAAGTACCTGCTATTAAGTAATTTGAACAGATGCCTTTTTATAATCGCTTTGATGATTGGGGCTGGTCTGATTCAGTCTTTGATCACGCCTTCATCCGCAAAGCTGTAGAACCCGGTTTCCGTAACGATCACATGGTCGAGGACCTTGATGTTAAGCATCTCGCCGGCTTGCTTCATCTTTTTGGTCAGGGAGACATCGGAGCCGCTGGGTTGTAGATTACCGGAAGGATGGTTGTGGCACAATATGATAGAAGAAGCCAGGCTATCGATGGCTGATTTGAAGATCATTTTGATATCGGCGATCGTACCGTCCACCCCTCCGATGCTGATCCGTTCTTTTTTGATAACCCTATTGGATTTGTTCAGTAGCAATACCCAGAACTCTTCGTGGGGAAGGTCTGCGATCTGCGGATGCATGATGTTATAGACATCCACACTGTCACTGATATCCTGCTGCTTACGGGGTTTATGTGTTTGCCGTCTTCGCCCCAATTCAAGGGCTGCGGTGATGCCAATGGCTTTGGCAGTGCCGATCCCTTTGATCGCCATCAGGTCGCGGATACTGAGTTTGCCAAGGGTATGGAGGTTGTTGTTGACCCGGCTGAGAATGGCCTTGGCCACTTCAACGGCGCTGGCTTTAGGGGTTCCGGTACCGATCAGGATGGCCAGGAGTTCCGCATCGCTCAATGCGTCTTTGCCTTTAAGCATCATTTTCTCCCTGGGACGGTCGTCTTCCGCCCAGGCTTTTATGTTCAGGGATTTTATAATGGGATACATGTCTGGTATAACTATTATGATGGGCTGGATGCCCGTGGATCAATGAAAGATTTTGTTCCTGGCAACAGGATCACCATGAACCGACCAATGGCCGGCGGGGGTAGGAAGGAACCCTTCCATGCTTCCCACCGCCGATTGATCCGGTTGGTTCAGGCCGCGCTTTTCGGCTTGCTGCCCAGGAGCAGGATCTCGGTAATGATGATATCCGTGGTATACCGTTTGATCCCCTGCTTATCCTCATAGGAATTATATACCAACCTGCCTTCGATGGCGACCTCGCTGCCTTTGGTCAGGTAGCTTTTGGCAAACTCCGCCTGCGGGCCGAAAGCCGTGATCCGGTGCCATTGGGTATTTTCCACCAATTCGCCGGCCGCATTGCGAAATTTTTCGTTGGTGGCTATGGACAATTTCGCTAAAGATTTGTCCTTGTCGAAAGGTTTGATCTCCGGGTCTGCGCCTAAGTTGCCGATCAATTGCACTTTGTTCCTCAAATTATTCATCGCTTACAATTTGGTGTCCCGCTTCGGGGACGGGTTAAAAAATGAGTTTTATTGTTTGTGGGGGGCGAGCGCCAGTTTGCTATTGGTATTATATAGTCAAGTTCGCTCGCAATTATCGAAGCTTGTTAAACATGATCGCTTCGATTTTCACCTTTTAACGCCGGGCGGTGAATGGAAGATACGATTTAAACGTTTCTAGTCGTTTAGAGTCGTTTTTAAACGGTTATTGTCGGCTTTGGGGGCGGTTTTGGTGAGGTTTTTGGGGAGGAGGTAGGTGAAAAGTTTTTATGGATGTTTCCTGCAAAAGTGCTTGGTACTTAATGTTAAAGAGGATAATTATTTTTATTTGGTATATTTATTCTTTTTTATGATTATTTTAAATCCATTCAGCACAAATGTATAGTGCCGGATTAAGAAGTGGGGAAGTGGTTCGGTTGCGGGTTCATGATCTCATGGAAGAAAAAGGTATTCTTTTTATTCGAGGCGGGAAAGGCAAAAAGGATAGAACCAGCATTTTAAGTAAGCATGCTATTGCGCTTCTGAGAATGAATAGGCAAAGTTTTCAACCTCAATACTGGCTGTTCGAGGGCCTGTACAAAGGTCCTTATTCTGCAAGCAGCTTACAGAAATTTTTCAAAAGATCATTGATTGCAGCGAATATTCAAGGCGATTATCACCCACATGACCTCAGGCATAGTTTTGCCACACACTTGATAGAAAAAGGAACGAACTTAAGATATGTACAGGAACTCTTAGGGCACAGCAACAGCAAAACAACCGAAGCTTATACCCATGTAGCAGCCTCACATTTAAATAAGATTGTTAGCCCCTTTGACGATTTTTCCGAACTATGATCAATTGTATTTGTATACATAACCATATGACCTTGGGACTCCGGATCTTCAATAATTATCTAGGTTTCACCGGGTTGAGGGAATAGGATATAAACGGAATTGGGGTTTATAAAATGTTGTGTGCCATAGGAGTTAAGACAATGACCAATAAGAAGGAAGATATCATATATTATTGTGACAATTGTGAAGATAAAACAAAGTTTATTCTGCTATACACATACTCATTTGACAGCCTTGAAGAACATAAAACTGAGCATACATTTAGCAAATGTAAATCTTGTAGTCGTCCAGCAATATTCACACGTATTGTTAACAGAACCGGTTTTACAACTGACTACTTTCAGCTCTATCCAGGTTCTGACAGACTATTAAGATTCGATCTACCGAGAATTGTTGACGAGTCATACAATGAGGCTGTACGGTGTGAAAGAGCGAGAATTTGGACTGCTTGTGTGGTAATGGTTGGTAGGACATTGGAAGCTATCTGTATAGAACATTTTCCCCAGACTAAAACAATTCATAAAGGCCTTCAAGAGATGTTTCACAAAGGACACATTAGTCAAGAACTGTTGGACTGGTCAAATGAATTACGTTTTTTGAGAAATATTGGAGCACACGCTACAAAAGAGAAAATTAAAAAGGCGGACGCGAATGAATCTTTGGATTTTCTACAAGTCATTTTAGAAATCATATATCACCTCCGTCCAAAATTTGAAGGACGTAAGAATAATAAAAGCACTAAAAACTCATCAAATGAAAAGTAAAATCCAACAACCAAGATCGAATCCGAATTTAATCAAAATTGGATTGACATTGACGATCACAACATTTATCATTGTTTTCGCACTGAATAGTTGTGGTAATTCTTCAAGTTCTAACAATTCTATTAAAGTATCTGCTTCAACTCTATGGAGCGATTACAAAAATGATAGAGATTATGCAAGGAAAAAATATGATAATGAATTGGTTGAGGTATCTGGCAAAATTACAAATTGGATGAATGGTCAGCCGTACTTTGTTTTCGAAGAAAATGACAATGGTATCCATACAAGTGACAAAAGCGGAGTACGTTGCTTTATGGGGGGTATCGAAGCCATGAATCGAGCTCGTGCTAAAAAAGCTGCCAAAAATGGTGATTGGGTGAAATTAAGAGGGACTTGTAAAGGATGGGATGGAGACGATGTGATTGTAAAAGACTGTAGGTATGTAGATTAATCGAATAATTACGGCACACAACAATGGTGACCGTTGCACAACTCCCTAAAAAAGAGAAAATCTTACCCACCTATCTTTGATTTCAACCTAAGATTAGGAAGGAATCCGGATGATGTAGAATCGATCTTGTTTGCATAGCAGATCAAATTTGGCCTCGATGGGTTCATTAATAGCGAGATTAAGGTGGATATGGGTTGATGCAGTGCTGCATAGATTATTTGAGGTGTTTTTTTCACCCATTTCAGGTATTTTTTCAGGTTGTATGCTGTGGCTGCCATGAGCATGACTTTATTGGCTGCCCTGATTCCCCTGGTATGCACTTTTTTCATGGCCATATGATTAATCAGTGTACCGAATACCGGTTCCACAGTAGCCTGGCGCTTTTTAATCAATGCTTTGGCCGCCCTTGTTTGCATTCGATCAATTGCACGGTCGTATTCCGGTTTGTAAATGGTGACTGTTATTCTTTTCTCCGGTGCCTTTCCTTTGCAGGATTTGGCTATTGGACAGCCTTTGCAATCCGACGGTTTAGTCAGGTACAGGTTTTTCTGATGGCCTTTCCTGTCTGAGATCACCTTTCGAAAGGTCGCATTAACTCCCTTAGAACAGGTCCAGCGGTTTTTATCTTCATCGTATTCAAAACCAGTCCTGTATCGTTCATACTGGCCATGCACGGGAATGTATCCTGTAATGCCTGCCTGCTCCAGGAACTGGTAATTCTTCCCACTGCTGTACCCGACATCAGCAAGACTGGCTTCCATTTTCAACTCATTGTCCTGTGCAAATTCCGGAGCATATTGACCCCCTCTCTCCGTTTTTGTTGACCCCCCAATTCCGGGGATATTGACCCCCTTAAATTTAAAACATTCAGACTGA
>JANQFB010000235.1 GCA_028278085.1 Chitinophagales bacterium | reverse complement strand
GGATGTTTTTAACTTTCTTTGTCGAGTTCGCCGAATACTTTTTTGAGAATGTCGCTTACGCGGTGGAGGGGATCTTCGCGGATCAGCTTTTCTTCATCTCTTACTTTCAGAAACAAGCCGCTCAAGGCTCTGCGGGTGGCAAATTCGCTCAGGGTATTGACTTTGATCTCTTCAAACAAAACCCCACCCAACGAGGCTGTATTATAAGCACCGATAAGATCGCTGTATAGGGTTTCGGCCGAGGAACCGAAGATCAGGGGTTTGCTAAGCGAGGTCTGGATCTTGGGTTTAAAAGCGGTATACAATTGTTCATTGGTATTCGCCCGCAGATAATGAGTGGCGGCACTATCGGTGCCATGTAAAATATTTACCCCGTCTTCAATGGTCAGGTTATTAATGGCATTGACAAAGATCGGCTTGGCTTCTATCGCCGCATCTTCCGCTGCACGGTTGATGCTTTGGATCGTGCTGTCGATCAGGGCCTGCCCCCCGGGTACCAAGCTCAAATTATCGATGATAACACCGGCCTCCGACGGCAACAAGATCTTAACGACCTCATCCAGGAAATAACCGTCGGTGGCGTGCAGTTGAGTAACCGCCACGTCGGTCCCTACTTCCAGGGCGGCTTTCAATCCCTGTACGATCTCTTCTTCGGTCAATACTTCTTCTTTGTCACAGGATGAAAACGAACAAACAACAATCAAGGCAAAAGGTATTCCTAAATATTTCATAGCTCGATGCTTTTGATGATCTGTTTATGAGGGTAATTTTCCCGAATGATACCCTGATCAAATAGCTTGCCAATTTTTTTGGGATTACGCATTTCAGGTGATCAATCCTTAACTTTGAGTATTTTGAGGGGTTTTCTCAAAAGTCATCAATTGACAAAAATTTGACAGATGTGTTCATTGACCCAACCCTACTCCCTTCCATGGGAAGGGAATTCCCGCCTGCCATAGTACCTAAGTACGGCGGGCAGGAAGGTGTCAAATTTTTGTCAAAGGAAGCATTTCAAACCTTTTGAGAAAACTTCATTCGTCCGGTTAATTTACAAAATTATTCCCTTCCTGCCAGGCCCGGGTGTTCCAGGAAGATGAAGTAGAGCTGAACCGGACGACAAAGACAAGGATATGGATGATCTCAATAAATTTTTGGATACCACCCTTATCAAGCTTAAAAATTTTGAGCTCACCGGTTTCGATCTCGGCCTGATATTGGTGACTTTTCTTTTGACATGGCTCCTGATCTGGTTCGTCAAACTATTTTTATCCAGGGCCAGGGTCAAGCAAAAACTCGATAAAGGCCAGCGATTTGCCACCTTCCGGATCGCTAAATACCTGTTGATCGTCATAGCTATTGCCATTGCCCTGGAATCGATGGGGATCAAGATCACCATCCTCCTGGCAGGGTCGGCTGCCTTGCTGGTGGGTATTGGCCTGGGGCTACAGAATATTTTCAATGACCTGGTTTCCGGTTTTGTGCTGCTCTTCGGCGGATCGGTACAGGTGGAGGATGTCGTCGAAGTGGATGGTGTGGTCGGAAGAGTGAAAACGATCGGCTTGCGGACTTCCGAAATACAAACCCTTGACAACATCATAATGATCATTCCCAATTCTAAATTCGTTTCGGAGAATGTTATCAATTGGAGTCACAATGAATTGCTGACCCGTTTCAGCGTTTCCATCGGGGTTGCCTATGGGTCGGATCCGCAGCAGGTCAAAAAGATCCTACTCGATTGCGCGGATCAACATAATGAAGTCAAAAAACACCCCGCACCTTTTGTCCGGTTCAACGATTTCGGGGATTCGGCTTTACTATTCGAGCTATGCTTCTGGACCGAAAGGATCATGCCGATCAAGGATATCCAAAGCGACCTGCGCTATATCATCGCCAAACAGTTCAAGGAACACAGCATTATCATACCCTTTCCACAACGGGACCTGCATATTAAAAGCAGCGTACCGCTCCAATAAGCTAACGGGGAATTGTAACCGGCTAATGAACCGGATGACGGTTTGGATCAAGAATCTTTGCCCGGCATTATGTGGCTATCTCCAACTGGCCGGAACTTATTTTAGCCGGTTCATTGTACTTAGACCAGGGTAGCAGCAATAAATAGCAAACCAGGAATTCGAGATTCGGTATGTTGGCAAAAACAATACTTCCAATATGGAAGGCAAATCCCAGGCCGATCAACAGCCGGTCGTATCGTTTGGTGAAAAAACCGATAATAAACAAAAACTGGACACTAAACACCAGCACCCAACATAATTGAGCCACCATAGGATGAAAGATCAGGTAGTGATATAAAGCGGTCCGGATCGATTCCGGGTAGGCTACCATATAATCCAGGACCTGAAATCTCAGCGTCGCGGCAAAATGTCCGTCATGCCACAAGGAGCCCATCAACAATTTCCAGCAGGCGGCTGAAAAAAACACGAAGAGAAAAAGATAGCGCAAAGCCTCGAAGGCCAGTTCGAACAGGCTGTCTTTCCGCCAGATCAACAGCCAGCTCATCATCAAAAACGCTACATTGGTGAAATGTGTACCGGCATAAATATTATAGATGCAAAAGTGAAGAAAGGCACCGATGGCATAGCCGCGGTGAAAGATCAACCGGCGGGGAAAGATCAATGCTCCCAGGACGCAGGCCAGCCATCCCCAATCAAAAATGAGCGCAACAGCAGGGGATCCGGTAAGCCACTGGGGAATCCCCGACAACACCAGCCCCCAAAAGGTATAATCGAAACGCGGATAGATCAATACCGGTTGTGCCAATTGATGCATCAGGGAATCAGCAGCAAACAGATAGATCCAATACAAGACCGCAAAGGCATAAAATGCCGCATTGACCTGTTCGCGGGGGATCCTACCGGGGGTCTTCATAGGAAAGCAAGGGTTTACGCTGTACGGACCGGATGCCCTCCGGATGAAATGCCCAGGCATCGAGGTAGACGCGGTAAGTAGTGACCGGCTCATCCAATGTTTCCTCGAGGTATCTTTTGTACCACAGCTTAAAGGCTTTCAAGTCGTCGCTATCATTACACAATTTCGCCGTTAATTGGCCCGTAAGCCCGGGAGAGAAATACTTTTTCCCCAAAGCTTGAAGGGGCTCCCTGATGGGATCGATGTTGTCGTTTCGGACAAAGGTCAGGTAGTAATACAGGGGTGATACCAGCATATCGCGGTGCTTGGGCAGATAATCCATATAGGGCAAGGGCTTTCCGTTTACTTCCAGGTAAACAATTTCCTGAACCGCTTTGGTTTTTGCTTTTGCCGCATACATACCATATAAAAAGAATGGCGTTACCTGGATGGTTTTCCCATTGAAAAACAATTGCAACGCTATGAATACAAGCAGGAGTACCGTAAACAGACGGTGTTTACGCCAGGATTTTACCAGGAAGAGCTTATCGACATTCACAGGCAAACCGGATTATGGCCGATACTCAAATGTATGACAAATTATCTAAAATTACCGCAGGGATAATTTCTAATCCCGTATATTAATTCCTAACTTTGAATCCCGTAACAGATCAATTCAAATCCGGTGTTTCCATGACCAAATATATCTTCGTTACGGGTGGTGTTACCTCTTCTTTGGGTAAGGGAATTTTAGCAGCATCTTTAGCCAAACTACTACAAGCCAGAGGTTATTCGGTAACCATTCAAAAATTCGATCCTTACATTAATATCGACCCGGGTACCCTTAACCCCTATGAGCATGGTGAATGTTATGTCACCGCCGATGGCGCCGAAACCGACCTGGATCTCGGCCATTATGAACGCTTTCTGAATATTGCGACTTCACAGGCCAATAATGTAACCACCGGAAGGATCTATCAAACGGTGATCGACAAAGAAAGGGAAGGCGCCTACCTGGGCAAAACCGTACAGGTGATCCCTCACATTACCGATGAGATCAAACGCCGGATGAAATTATTGGCAGAAAACGGCAAATACGATATCCTGATCACCGAGATCGGTGGTACCACCGGGGATATCGAATCCCTCCCCTACCTGGAGGCTGTCCGGCAGTTAAAATGGGAGCTTGGACCCAGTAATGCGATCGTTATCCACCTGACCCTGATCCCTTTCCTGAAAGCTGCCAAGGAGCTGAAAACGAAACCCACCCAACATTCGGTAAAGACCATGCTGGAGATCGGCGTACAACCCGATATCCTGGTATGCCGGACCGAAAAACACCTGAACCAGGATGTTCGCCGGAAGATCGCGCTTTTCTGCAACGTCAATCAAAATGCTGTTATCGAAGCCATCGATGTCGATACTATTTATGAGGTCCCGCTGGTTATGCTCAAAGAAAAACTCGACAGAATAACCCTTGCTAAGCTAAAACTATCCGCCAAAACGGAACCGGATATGGACCGTTGGAAAGACTTCCTGACCAATATCCATCACCCCACCAACGAGGTAAGGATCGGACTGATCGGGAAATACGTGGAGCTGCAGGATGCCTACAAATCGATTCACGAGGCCTTCATCCATGGCGGTTCGGTTAACGGATGCAAGGTCAATGTCGAAAGTATTCACTCCCAGGATATCGATCCTCAGAATGTAGCCGAAAAACTGCAGCATCTCGACGGCATACTGGTTGCCCCGGGGTTTGGAGAGCGGGGCATAGAAGGTAAGATCACGGCTATCCGCTATGCCCGCGAAAACAATATCCCGTTTTTCGGGATCTGCCTGGGCATGCAATGTGCGGTGGTGGAATTCGGCCGGAATGTTTTAGGCATTAAAGATGCCAATTCGGCCGAATTCAGTCCGAAAACGCAAAACCCGGTTATCGACCTGATGGAAGAGCAAAAGAAAGTGGTTCAAAAAGGTGGCACCATGCGGTTGGGCGCTTATCCCTGCCGGTTGAAAAAAGGCAGTAAAGCCGCGCAGATCTATCAAAAAACCACCATCCAGGAACGGCACCGGCACCGCTATGAATTCAATAATAAATACCTGAAGCCATATGCCCGGCATGGCATGATCGCCTCCGGGATCAACCCTAAAACCAACCTGGTCGAGATCATCGAGCTGAAAGATCATGCCTGGTTTGTCGGTGTACAATTTCACCCTGAATTGAAGAGCACCGTCGAAAACCCGCATCCTTTATTCAGCAAATTCATTACGGCGGCCCTCGATCAAAAAATAGCCAAAGAATATTTAGTCAAACAATGATATAATAATCGGCTATTGATTAAGTTTGCAGATAGCGTCTGAGCACAAGCAATGGGAAGCCGCGATTTTTCCGGATTTAAAACCTTCAAAACCTTATTCACTAGCCACTAGATCTGTTGGTATTTGTACCTGATGCCGGTTGATCCCACATCGGGGTTGCCGGATTGGATCGTCAGACACTGAAAAAACATTATTCCGAGATAAAATAGGCAGCGATATCAAGCGCAGGTAATGGACAGGAATACAGTCATCGGATTATTTTTAATGGGCGTGGTTACCATCGCTTTTATGTGGTTCAACCAACCCTCGCCCGAAGAATTGGCCCGCCGCAAAAAGACGCAGGATTCCCTGGCCCGCGTCGAAGCGATGAAAAAGGAGGTCCGGGAACAGGTTGCCGCCGAAGCTGAACCGGAAAGCCAGCCCATCCCGCCGGCTGTTAGCCCAAAAACCGACAGCGCCAAGATCGATAGTCTGGCCAAATTAGGGGCTTTGGGTCATGCGCTTAGCGGTGAGGAACAACTGTATACGCTCGAAAATGAAGTGGTCAGGATCACGCTTTCCAACAAAGGGGGTGTGATCAAAAATGTCGAGTTAAAAGGCTATCAAACCTTCGATTCCTTACCCCTCATCCTGCTCAACAATCCCAAAGACAAATTAGAATACCAGTTTGTTGCCGACCGGAAATATAAAACCGGCGACCTGTTCTTCGAAACCAGTGATGCCGGATTCTTTGTGAGAGAGGACCAGGAAAAAAGTTTCAGCTTTAAATTGAAAGCCTCTGATGGCAAGTATTTTGAGCAGAAATATAGCCTGAAGGGCAACAGTTACCTGCTGGATTACGAGGTGAATATCGTCGGCTTTGAGGATCTGATCGCTGCGAAAAACT
The DNA here is from genome assembly GCA_028278085.1 of Chitinophagales bacterium. Classification (GTDB taxonomy): domain Bacteria; phylum Bacteroidota; class Bacteroidia; order Chitinophagales; family JANQFB01; genus JANQFB01. Next base: position 3,556 of record JANQFB010000235.1, on the reverse strand, counting down.
CCTATCTCCAAATGAATTGGTTCACCCGGATCAATAAAATGGAAAAAAGCATCGATAACGAACGCCGGTATACCTCTGTGTACTATAATTATGATGAAGATGAGGTTGAAAATCTTTCCGAATCAGGGGATGATGAAGAAAACCTGAATTTCTATGTCAAGTGGGTTTCCTTTAAGCAGCAATTTTTCAATACCACCCTGATATTCAAAGAGAACTTTAACGATGAAAGCTTCATCCAGGTAAAAACCAACGAGAAAGCTGCTCATGTAAAAGATCTGTCGGCCAAGTTTGTCTTACCCTTTCAACAAAAGGAGCACAATCACTATCCCATGCAGTTTTACCTGGGGCCCAACCATTATAAGAGCCTCAAACAGTTGGAAATAGGTTTGGAAAAACTGATACCCCTGGGATGGCCTCCCTTGAATTGGGTCAATAAGTTCATGATCATCCCCGTTTTCGATTTCCTGAACGGCTTTATCGATAATTATGGCATTATCATTTTGTTACTAACTATCTTCATTAAGCTGGTCCTTTCCTTCTTTACTTATAAATCCTATGTTTCCACCGCCAAGATGCGGTTACTCAAGCCGGAGATCGACGAATTGAAGGCGAAACACAAGGATCCGCAAAAGCTGCAAATGGAGCAGATGAAGCTGTACAACAAAGCGGGCGCCAGTCCTTTGGGCGGCTGTTTGCCTATGCTGCTGCAGTTCCCGTTTTTGGTGGCTATGTTTTATTTCTTCCCCTCCTCCATAGAATTGCGACAGGAATCGTTCCTATGGGCAGATGATCTGTCGTCCTATGATTCGATCTACGATCTGCCATTCAATATCCCCTTCTATGGTGACCATATCAGCCTGTTTACCTTGCTAATGACGGTGTCCACGATCATTTATACCAAAATGAACAGCCAGATGTCGGATCCTACCGGTCAAATGGCGCAAATGAAATATATCCAATACCTGATGCCGGTTATGTTCCTGGGTATTTTCAACAGCTTTCCGGCAGGACTGACCTACTATTATTTCCTGGCCAATATCATCACCTTCCTGCAGCAGTTTATCATCCGCAAGTTTATTGTTGACGAAGACAAATTGCACAAGCAGATAGAGGCCAACAAGAAAAAGTCGCCTAAAAAAGTTTCCGGTTTCCAGAAACGACTGGAAAAAATGGCCCGCGAAGCCCAGGCGCAAAGAAAGAAACGTTGAGCTCATGTTCCGCCCGATCTTTCAATTACTGCTGATCCTTACGGTATCGATCATTGTCGCTGCTCCAAGCTGCCAGGAAAAACCCGGTTCCGGGAGCACGCAACAAACTGCAACGGAAAGCCCTGCAACAGCACAAAACCAGGAACCAACGGACAGCCCTGAAAAGACCCTGCCGATGATGCTATCGGGTGAGCCGATCCCCAGGATGTCCAAAGAAGACAGCTTGCTGGAATTGCCGCCAGCTCATTCGCAGATCGGTCAGTTAAGGCGGACTGCCTGTTATGGCAGGTGCCCTATTTACTCCATTACGATCTATGACAATGGCGTGGCGATCTACCACGGCATCCGGTTCGTACCCAAGCTGGGCTATTACCGGACCGCAGTGAGTGGGGAGATGATCGATTCCCTGGCTGCCAAGGCGCTTTCGACCGGATTCTATGACCTGGCTCAAAAGTATCCTATCGAAAAGGTGTCTGTGAGTGATTTTCCCATGACCATCACTCATTTCCGGCAAGAGGATCGTGAAAACAAGGTGATGAACCACAACTACAATCCTCCCCAATCGCTTACCGCTTTCGAGCAATACATCGATGATATGTTTAAGACGGTCGAATGGGAACGTTTATCCCCACCAGTCGGGGAATAATATTTACCGGTTTCCGGCTTGCAACATATCAATCCAGAAAAATCCCATACAAACTTAAAAGTACCGCTTACAAATTCAAGTCATTTAAGAAGGGGCTAAACCGTATATTTACAGTAACAGATAGGCATTTGGTTGACATTTAAAAAAATAAACTTTACTTTTGCCGATACATTATTATTCACCAGAACTCAACTAAAATCATCAAAAAATGAAAAAAATTCTACTTGGATGTCTTGGTCTTATGGTAGGCACTGTGGGATTTTCGCAAAACAAGGCGATAAATCCGAATGCCATCAAGGCCCATATGACGCTTGAACACAAAAGGGCCTATACCGGATTCGAAACCATGCCCCAAAACCAGGTAATTTCCAATACTGGAAATGCAAGCCGTTCCGGCCGCGCTGTGGATGCAGATACGGCAGGTGTAACGACTTATGACTTGCAAACCAACAACGCCCTTTGCCGCAGGATCGTAAACCTGGGTAACGGTAATATCATAGCCACCTGGACACGGAGTACATCCGGTAATATCAATGCTAACGACCGTGGTACCGGTTACAACTATTTTACCGGCGGTGCCTTTGGTCCCGAGCCTACCGACCGGATCGAAAGTGAACGGACCGGTTGGCCGACAGTCGGTGTAACCCGCAGTGGTAGAGAATATGTCATTACACACACCGTAAGTTCGGGTATGATGTTTGCCTGGCGTGATAATGCCGGAACCGGTCAATGGTCGGATATGATCATCCCCGGCGACCCGGTTGCCGTTTGGCCGAGAGCTGCCAATTCAGGGGATAGCATCTATGTGATCGTTTCCCGTCAAACCGGTGATGCATTCAATGGCTTAGACGGTGGTATCGCTTTCTTCCGTTCCTTTGACGGAGGCGACAACTGGATCGGACCCGACTCCATCCCCGGCCTGAATGCTTCCAACTTCTTCCGCGTCGGCGGTGATGCATATGCCATTGATGCCAAAGACAATATTGTGGCTTTTGTTGTCGGTATGTTCCAGCCTACCCTGTTCAAATCCACTGACTATGGCGATACCTGGACGATGACCAGGCTGATCACTGTCTCCGATCCTTTATACAGCGGAGCTGTTGGTGAATTATTGGATAGTGTAGTCTCTACGGATGAATCTTATGATATTCTGATCGATAAGAATGACATGATCCATCTGTGGTACGGCAGGAATGTTGTACTGGATGACGATGATGCCACAGCCGGATGGACTTACTACCCCTTCAACGTTGGTGTCATGTACTGGAATGAAAATATGGCCGGTATGGATCCGGTGCTCATCCACCAGACCAGGATAGCCAACGACACCCTTGTTTTTGATGATTGTGATCCTTCATTCTCCGTTAATCAAGATGCTGTTCAGGCTTATTTCGGCAACATGGTTTCCATGCCCCAGGCCGGAATGGATGATGACGGAAATATATATCTTACTTTTTCCGCTATCCGCGACGGCGCCCTTGATGCCAACGGCGACATGTACCGGAATAGCTATATCGTCGCTTCTCACGACGGTGGAAATACCTGGGTTGGTCCGCATAACATCAACCAGGATGACCAGGAAGAGGCCGTATATGCATCTATCGCCAAGTATGTCGATAATAAATGCCATATCCTGTTTCAATCGGATAATATCGCCGGTACGGCAGTACAGGACCAGATAGGCCCTGCGCATCCTTACCTG
>JANQFB010000025.1 GCA_028278085.1 Chitinophagales bacterium | reverse complement strand
GCCGCCCCGGTACCGCCATGCACCCATGGCCCGACCAGGAGCCATTGTTCATCACGCACATCCGAAGCGGCCAGTTCCCGGCTATCTTTATAGAAATCCATCATTTTATCAATGTTATGGTCATACCATCCGCCGATCTGCAAAGTAGGGATCCCGATGGTTGCCGGATACCAGGTCGAATTTTCCGAAAACTGCCAGATGGCATTATAGTAAGGGTTGGCATATATCAGGGGAGAAAGGCCATATCCCAACAGGTCCAGTTGTTCCAGGCGGGCTTTCTCCAATACACCACCGGTAAAATAGCTGTCATAGGATTGATGGGCATGGGCTACCAAGGGTACGGCACAGGTATGATCCGGATGATGTTGGCTGCCGGTTTGATATTGTATACCGCCGAGTGCGGATGGCCCCCAGGTACCGATCCGGTCCATATGCCAGGATTGAGCCACAATCCATTCACAAACATCATAACCGTCTTCACCACGGTCGACATCCGAAAGATCCGCACCATTGGAGCCGTAAAACCCCCTCCAATCCACGATTACCCAGGAAAACGGCTGGCCATCAACATCCTGCAACACCCCCATGGGTAGGGCCCATACATAGAGATCCTTGTTGTAAGGCGTCTGGATCCAAATGGTTTGGCAGGAATCAACGCCGGCCGGTATATATACGTCAGCCTGTAAAGAATCTCCGTCTCTCATGGGGATCCAGATATCATCAAAGGTGGGCGTCATCTGGGCTGATACGGGCACCCATCCGGCGATCGCCAACAGTCCGAAAACTAATCGTTTCATGTGTATTTATTCAAATTTAAGGCTTTCCGGTATTTGCTTGCATTTACCGGATCAGGGCCATTTTCAGGATACTTGTGTTCCCGGAGCTGTCCCGGAGTTTTGCAAAATATATGCTATGGTCCATTGACCGGGCATCCCATGTTAGCCTTGTTTGACCGGGCTCCAATGGAAGGATACCGACCTGCCGACCATCCATGGTATAGATCTCCAGGCTCGATCCCCGGGAAGCAGGATCAAATGAAAAGGTAGTAGTTCCCAGGAAAGGATTAGGGTAACACCGAAATTCCCTGACCGGACGCTTGCTTTCCCGCAGTCCTGTGGCCAGCTTAGCTGTATTGATCTTCATGGCTACCGGACGATGATCCGTCATCATATTATCATAGGCTTGCATCCCACCGGCCATGAATTTATCCACTTTGATGGTTTGGACATCAATAGCGGAAGAGGCAAACCGGTTAAACACTTCACTCGTCAGCAGGATATGATCCAGGTGCGACGGATACCAGGGATAAGACCAATTGTAATGGCTGCTTAAAGCGATATCCATGTCGGCAAAAAGATAGTTGGACTCGTCGTTAATGAAGGCTTCAAATACATTTCGTTCCTGGGCATCGGTCAATACATCGTTCAGATCTCCCAGGAGGATCACAGGATCATCCGGTACATAGGTTTTCAGATATTGATCCAGCAAATTGCTGGCATCCAGTCTCCTGGTTTCTTCATCCCAGGGATCGCCATTATCGATAAAGCCGTCCCCGCAGCACTTCAGATGATTATTGATCACCAGGAATCGCTCCCCGCGGTAGCGTATCTCGATCACCAGCGGGGCCCTCGGGAATTCACGACCCAGAACCGGATAGATCAGAAAAGTATCGAGTACTTCTATTTCGGCAGGTTTATACAGGTAGGATAATCCGGCATGATCCTGGTCGATATAGATCCCCTCCCAACCTTGCAGGGCACTGGTTAGCTGATCAAAAGACGCCAGGTCATTGATCTCCTGTAAGGCAATAAGGTCGATATCCAGGGCTTCGATGATCTGACTGACGGAATCAAGGGTGCGCTGACCATCTTTCGGAAAGGTTTGAATATTCCAGGTCATCAGATCGAAAGTCGAATCCGTTCCAAAGGAAAGATCATCGAGACTTTGACCCATCAAACCGATGCTGATCAAACAGAGCAAACATACCGCAATGGGTTTTTTCATGATCTCTAACAACCTGGTTCCGTCGCACAATAAATTTAGGGAATAATATCCAGGCTTCTGCATTCATTCGAATTTCCTTTCCAATTAACGCAGATCGCATATTGAATTCTGGCAGCTATGCCTTAAAATACACAAGAGGCTGTCTTCAAAAGTCGATAACTTGACAAAAATTTGACAGATGTGTTTATTAACCCATCCCTACACCCTTCCTATGGAAGGGAATAAAGGTGTCAAATTTTTGTCAAACGAATTATCGCATACCATTTGAGACAGCCTCTTGTGTCAATGAATACTACTTCCGTTTCTTATTTAATATGAATTGCTTTACGCAGCAATTCCGAACCATCGAGTTTCAAGACATATAAATAAACCCCGGTGGGGAGGTTCTGCGCCACCCATTCGGTGCTATGATCTCCTGCTTCCTGGTATGCATTCACCAGTTGAGCTACCCGTTCTCCGGTGTGTGAATAGACGGTCAGGTCCACTTTCCCGGGTTTACCGAGCTGATAGGAAATAGTGGTGGAACGGTTGAAAGGATTAGGGACATTTTGATCCAGTACATTTCCATAAGCATCTTCGCCAACCACAGTTCTTTCCGGGATCAATGGTGAATTTTTTCCATCCGTTTCTCCGTTACCGGGCGGTGATACCGGCGTATTTCCGGGATCAAGTTCCAGGCCCATCTCCTCCAGGGAAACGATCAGTTCCTCGAGTTTCTTACGGATCTGACGATTTTCTTCCCGGATCTCCAGGTTTTCCGCTTTGAGCAGCTCCAGGTCCGAGGCCTGTGTCTCGATGATGCTTTGCTGTTCTTTGATCCCTTCCACCACTACGGGTATAATACCATCATAATTGATCAGCTTATAACCCGTTTCCGGATCGGTATAAACCGCATAGGGGTAAACCTCTTCCATTTCCTGGGCGACAAAACCCATCTGCTTTTTATCGTGGTAATTGTACCGCTCGAACATTTCCCTGTTCATGGTATAGGTAACGCCTCTCAACTTTTTGACTTGTTCAAGCGCATTGTCCATGGTTTCAATGTTTTCTTTGATACGTTCGTCAGAAACCAGGAAGGTGGCTCCACCGGGGGCCAGCACCAATTGCGGTGGCGCCGCGGGTATGCCGGCCGGCGATACGAGCTGCCAGTTCAGGAAGCCGTTGGCATTCTGGGCATGAAAGCTCCAGGTAGATTGGATCGGCGGCGGCAATCCGGGGAATTGTACCGGCCGGGTGGCCAGGATCATACCGGCCTGATGCGTTTCGATCCACAAGCCTGTCGGCGTTTGGATACCGGGGCTCATAATGGTCAACCTTGCGGCCGGT
>JANQFB010000216.1 GCA_028278085.1 Chitinophagales bacterium | reverse complement strand
TTTGTTCGGGATAGCTCTGGTTGGATATTTCGACCACCTCTTTCGTCAGGGCGAGCTCCGGCTTTGAGGCATGATAGACCAGGCGCTCCGGATCCAGGATGCTGCAATTCGTATTGACATAGAATTCATAGAAACTGCGCGCCGACAGATGCTTACCCAGCCGAAGGACTTTTTTATAGCCTTCGATCCCCTTGAATTTTCCAGCCATATTCAGAAAAGGCCCCCATTGCAGCAACGATCCTGCGCCATGCCTGAACAGTTTGGGTATTCCGGATAATTTTTGCCAATGATGCAAACCCCTGAAATAGCGGCTGTAGCCGTAAAACAACTCGTCGCCACCATCTCCCGACAAGCTCACGGTTACCTTTTGCCGCGCCAATTGGGAAACGAGGTAGGTCGGCAAAAACGAGGGATCGGCAAAGGGCTCATCCATAAAATATTGCAATTTGGGAACCGTATCGAGGGCTTCTTTTTCGGTTACATACAACTCGGTATGATCGGTTTTCAGGTATTCGGCGACCTGTGCGGCATAGGGGGCTTCATTATAATCTTCATCCTCGAAACCGATGGTAAAGGTTTTCACCGGGGAATCGCTGATCTCCTGCATCAGCACCACGACCAAAGAGGAGTCGATACCGCCGGACAGGAAGGCACCCAAAGGTACATCCGAAACCAGGCGGAGCCGGATGGCATCTTTGATCAATTCTTCCAGCCGGTCGGTCAGCGCATCGGTATCCGGTTCCAGTTTGTTGGCGATACCATGGGCAGCAATCTCATTCAGCGACCAATAGTATTCGACCCTGGGGTCGGGGGTCCGATCGTTAAGGTCAAGCGTCAGTATACTACCGGGCAGGAGCTTGTAAACTTTTTCGTAGACCGTATGGGGCGCCGGGATATAGGCGAAACTGAAAAACAGCGACAAATTATCCGGGCTGATACTAAGGTCGAGCTTATTATTCCTGCGAAAGGGCTTTAATTCCGAACCGAACATGAATACGTTGCCGGAATAGCCGTAATACAGGGGTTTGATACCCATCCTATCGCGGATCAGGGTCAGTTGGTTGGCTTCCTTATCGAAGAGTCCGATGGCAAACATGCCGTTGAACTGCCCGACGGCTTTCTTAACACCCCATTCCTCGAAGGCTGCCAGGATCACTTCCGTATCCGAATGGCCCTGGAATTGGTGGCCCAGTGACTGTAGCGATGCTTTGATCTCCGGGAAATTATACACCTCGCCGTTGTAGGTCATGGTATATCTGCCCGATGCGGAATGCATGGGCTGGTGGCCTTTTTCGGAAAGATCGACAATGGCCAGACGCTTGTGGCCAAAACCAATTCCGTGGCCTTCATCGTACCAAATGCCGTCGGAATCCGGGCCCCGATGGTGGATCGATTGTATATAACCGTTGAGTTGTGCTGTCCAATCGGACGCCGATAATGAATGGTCAACTAATCCAACTATTCCGCACATAGGAAGGTGAAAGCATTTCTTTGAAAAGCGATGAGCATAGTATCCATCATCCTGTTTTACTTTTTATCGCCAATATAGATCAGGTAAGGACTGAAAAACGCGCTTTCCAATCCTCTTTTTCCTAACAACATGCGGAAAATGAAATTCAGGAATTTCTGTATGATCCGGAAAACAGAAAGGATATGCCTTTTAAAGGATCCGGGCTTTGTGTTGAACAGTTGAAAATCAAAAGTACCGAAGTACTTGCACAACAAGGTGTTTAGCTTGTTGGTATCGAAAAGATCTTCGTACACCGACTTTTTCATAATGGTCAGGTTGTGGATGGCAACATTTTCCTTGTGCAGGAACATCCCGATCCAATAATTGAACCCGACCAGCCTCGGGATCGTGATGATCAGCCGCCCATCGGGTTTCAGTAGATCGACATGCTGGTCTACAACGGCTTTTACATCGGTGAAGTGCTCAATAAATCCCCTGGAAATGACAATGTCAAAATAGCCTTTATATTTTTCCTGGAATTCGGCTGAAAAGAAATCTGCGTGGATCACATTTTCCGGATCATAACCGGCCTGGCTGTAAACGGCCTTGTTGATCGTAGCGCCATCCTCGGTATATTCCACCCCATAAGGCACAAAACCGAATCTATTGCA
>JANQFB010000211.1 GCA_028278085.1 Chitinophagales bacterium | reverse complement strand
CTCGGCAGATTTGTCGTCATCGGCTGCTTTAGCGGCTTTATCCTCAGGTTCTTTCTTCGCTGTAGTCTTTTTTGCACCGGGCTTGTCCGCCTTTTCGGTGGACTTGGCCGCCCCTTCGGCGGGCTTATCCGCATCCGCTTCTTTGGAAGATTTGGCAGTTGCTTTACCGGGTTTATCCGCCTCTTCGGTGGGCTTATCCGCTGCTGCATCTTCCGTATCGGATTTTTTTGCAGTGGCTTTTTTAGGAGCCTTCTCCTCGGCTGACTTTTCCGCCGCTGCTTCACCGCTTTCTTTAGCTGGTTCAGCCTTCTTGGCAGTGGTATCTTCCGTTTTGGTTGCTGCATCCGCGGATTTTTCAGTATCCGCTTCTTTTTTTGGAGTTGCAGCTTTAGCTTTGGAGGCTTTTGCCGGTTCGCCTTTGGCTTCCTGTTCCATTTTATCCTTCAGATCGGAAAGAACGCCCAGATCGCCAAGGGTGGTTTTTTCAATATGCTTATTAACGTTTTTAACCTGTTTCCGGGCTTTGCGCTTTTCGGGGTCATCGCCCGATTTGGCTTCTCTTCGCTGCTGTTCCAGGTATTTGGTATGAGAAACAATTACCTTCCGGTCCGATTTATCGAATTCGAGGACTTTGAAATCAAGCGTTTCATCCGCCACCGGCTTGCTGCCGTCTTCTTTCTTCAAATGCTTGATCGGCGCGAAAACCTCCAGGCCGTAAGATAATAATACGACAGCCCCTTTGTCTTCGATCCTTAGGATAGTACCTTGATGGATAGAGCCTTCCGGGAATACGGATTCGAAGGTATCCCACGGATCTTCTTCGATCTGTTTGTGACCGAGTGTTAGCTTCCGGTTTTCATTATCCACATCCAATACAACCACTTCCAGGTCAGTACCGATCTTGGTATACTCGGAAGGATGCTGGAACCGTTTGGTCCACGACAGGTCCGAAACGTGGACCATGCCACCGATACCTTCTTCCAATTCGACGAATACACCGAAGGGTGTCAGATTCTTGACCAATCCGGTATGACGGCTATCTTTAGCATATTTTTCAGTGATCTTACCCCAGGGATCTTCCGTGAGTTGTTTAATACTTAAAGACATTTTCCGCTCTTCCCGGTCGATCGTTACCACTTTGGCTTCATGTTCGTCGCCGATGGTGAAGAAATCTTTGGAGTTAATAGGCTGGTTTGACCAGGAAACTTCAGACACGTGTATCAATCCCTCAACACCAGGCGTGATCTCCAGGAAGGCGCCGTAATCTTCGATGTTGACGATCTTACCTTTGATATTCGATCCCACCTGGATCTTTTCATCCAGCACATCCCACGGATGGGGGGTCAATTGTTTTAAGCCCAGGGAGATCCGCTTCTTATCATCGTCAAAGTCGAGGACAACCACATTGATCTTCTGGTTGAATTCCAATACTTCGCTCGGATGGCTGATCCTGCCCCAGGAAATATCAGTAATATACAACAGTCCGTCAACGCCGCCGAGGTCGATAAAGGCGCCGAAGTCGGTAATATTCTTGATAACACCTTCCAGCACCTGACCTTTCTCGAGCTTGGAGATGATCTCCTGTCGTTGGGTTTCAAGGTCGCTCTCGATCAGGGCTTTGTGTGAAACAACCGCATTCTTGATGGCTTCATTGATCTTAACAACCTTGAATTCCATCGTTTTGTTGACATAGGCATCGTAATCGATGATAGGCTTCACATCGATCTGGGAGCCCGGGAGGAAAGTTTCCAAACCGAAAACATCTACGATCAGCCCACCTTTGGTCTTGCTGATCACGGTTCCGGTTACCAATTTATCATTTTCGTAAGCATCCACGATATTTTCCCAGGCACGCATCAGCTTGGCGTTTTTCCTGGATAATACCAACTGCCCGCGCTTATCTTCCTTCTCTACCACGTATACTTCCACTTCCATACCGATATCCAGGTCTGGCTGATCCCTGAATTCCGATAAAGGTACCAGGCCATCCGACTTAAAGCCGATATTCAATACAACTTCACTGGCGGTTTTGGCCACAACCGTACCCGGAATGATCTCGTTTTCTCCGATTTCATTCAAAGTACTGTCATATTCCGCTTCCATTTGCTTCCGCTCATCTTCGGAGTAGGGCAACATTTGCTTGTCAGCATTATCCCAATCGAAATCATCATGATTGGTTGCCGGTTCTTCCACGACCACAGCCGTATCTCCTGCCGGCTCTTCCGCAGCAGCAGTTTTAGGTGCTGCTTCAGGCGCTGATTCCGTAGCGGTAGGGCTTGCAGCAACCGGTTCTTCCGCTGCTGCAGCGGTATTTTCAGTAGTTTCTTTTTCTTTTTCGGCCAATTTTTGATCCTCCTTTAAATGAAATTGATATATTTTATTATTTCCGTTGAAAATGGAAGCACAAAGGTAATACAAATAAAGGTTTTAGGCAAAGAAAACCCGAAAAAAGTTTGATTTTTCAGGGCCTCGGAACCCGTTGAAATTCCGGGTGAGCGGATGAAAAGGAAAAAAGTCGGACAAGTGCAGAGATCAGGCGGCGAAATTCGTCCGGATATATTGGGAGATCTGTTCCATCAGCCACATCGGTGTCGAGGTAGCGCCGCAGATCCCGACGGTGGATGATCCGTTAAACCATTCCGGTCTCAATTCGGTTTCGTCGGAAACAAAGTAGGTATTTTGATTTTGATCTTTGCACACCTTGTACAAGACCTTTCCATTGGAGCTCTTTTTGCCGCTCACAAAGATCACCACGTCGAAATCCCCGGCAAATTTCTTCAACTGAACATCCCGGTTAGACACCTGCCGGCAGATCGTGTCGTTAGCAGTAAAATTAGGATTGTTTTCCGCTTCAGCCCGTTCTCGGATCATTTCCCTGATCTTATAGAATTTGGCCGTACTCTTCGTGGTTTGGGAAAACAGGGTGATCGGTCTGCTATAATCGATCTTGTCGAGATCCTCTTCTGAGGTAACGATGATAGCGGATTGCCCGGTTTGCCCCATTAAACCGTTCACCTCCGCATGTCCGGGAATACCGTAAATAACGATCTGGCCATCCTGGACATCATTGAAATCGAAAGCGAATTTGACACGGTTTTGTAATTTCAATACCACCGGACACGATGCATCGATCAGTTCGATATTGTTTTTCAGGGCGGTCTGATAAGTTTCGGGCGGTTCCCCGTGAGCCCTGATCAGCACCTTACAGTTTTCCAGGCTGTCCAGGTCTTCATGCTTGATGATCTTCAATCCCTTTTTCTCCAATCTTTTGACCTCGATATCATTGTGAACGATATCGCCCAGGCAATAGAGGGTACCGGTGGATTCAAGCTCCTCCTCAGCCATTTCGATGGCATAAACAACACCGAAGCAAAAGCCGGAATTTTCGTCGATCGTTACTTGCACAACTAAAGAATTGTATCAAAATTATACATTAGTTTTTTGTTTTACCAACTCCAGGGCATACAAAAACTGTTCATCAGGCGTCATATCCGTATTGTCGAGAACATAGGCGTCAGGGGCCTTTTGTAAAGGGCTTTCCACCCTGTTGGAATCTTCCAGGTCGCGTTGGATCAGGTTTTCCAGCACTTCCTCGTAAGTGACTTCATATCCTTTACGGATCAGCTCCTTGAATCGCCGAAGTGCGCGGGTATTTTGCTCGGCCGTCATAAAGATCTTTAATTCCGCTTCCGGGAACACCACCGTCCCGATATCCCGGCCATCCATTACAATACCCTTATCGATCCCCATCGACCGTTGCTGTTCCACCATAGCAGTTCTAACCGGCTTCAATTGACTTACATGGCTTACCGCTTGCGATATGGTCATCGTCCTGATCTCGCTTTCAACATTTATGCCGTTCAGGCAGGTCTCCTGTGCCCCGGTTTGTTCATCGATCCTGAAACTGAGTTGAGCATCCTTGAGCGCACTCGTTACCTGCTCAACGTTGTTCGTAACAATATTATTTTGCTTGAACAATAAAGTAATGGCCCGGTACATTGCGCCCGTGTCCACGTAAACATAACCCAGCTCCTTTGACAAACGCTTCGCCAATGTACTTTTCCCGCAGGAAGAATAGCCGTCGATCGCTATGATTATTTTCTTAGCCATCCCTGCAAAATTAATAAAATCCAAATTTCAATGGACAATATATCAACCTAAGATTTCACCCGATCTATTGGCAAAAATTTGACACCAATAATCCCTTCCTCCGGAAGGGTGTAGGGATGGGTCATAGACACATCAGTCAAATTTTTGCCAATTTCGATACCTCCCGTTACCTTGCTTTACCCAATAGCGCCTATCATTCGGGATCTTCCAGCAAGTCGGGCCTTCTTTGCCGGGTACGTTCCAGCGCACTGTCATACCGCCATTGATCAATTTGTTCCTGGTGGCCCGATAGTAAAACATCCGGTACTTTTTGACCCCGAAATTCCGCCGGACGGGTATATACCGCCGGGGCCAGCAAATTATCCTGGAAAGAATCAAATAAGGCAGAGGTCTCGTCGGAGATCACGCCCGGTATCAACCGGACCACCGAATCCACCAAAACGGCTGCTGCAAGCTCACCGCCGGTCAGTACATAATTACCAATAGAGATCTCCAGGCTGACAAATGCTTCACGGATCCGTTCATCGATACCTTTATAATGGCCGCAGAGCACGATCAGGTTTTGTTTCAGGGATAATTGGTTCGCCATCGGCTGGTCGAGGAGCTGACCATCCGGCGATAAGTAGATCACCTCATCATAGGTCGTTTTTTCCCGGAGCGATTCAATGCAATTAGCTACCGGCTCGATCATCATCACCATACCGGCGCCACCCCCATAAGGATAATCATCTACCTGTTGGTGCTTGCCCGCAGCATAATCCCGCAAATTGTGCAGGTTAACGGTAACGACTTTCTTATCAATAGCCCGCTTCAATATAGAATGCCGGAACGGACTGTCCAATAATTCCGGTAATAAGGTAATTATATCGATCTGCATCCTACCAAATTAAATCAAATCCCCAAATCCTCCAATATACCATCCTCCAATCCTACAATATCCAATCCTACAATCCAAAAACCTCCAACAATCCCTCCGGCAAAGCCATTTGAATTTGTTGTTCGGCATCATTGACCTCAACCACGAGATCATCATTTAACGGGATCAACACTTCCTGACCCTGCAGGAACAGTTGGGCCATATATTGCCCCGGCATTTCGATCACGGCTTCGATGGTCCCGACAGGTCCCAATCGGGTATCGATGATCCGGTAGCCGGTCAGTCTTTGAAAGACGAAAGAAGGATCATCGGCAGGATCGTGCTCCAGGAATACGGACCGCCCTTGCAGTTTTTTGGCGGCTTCGAGCGAATTAAAATCTTCAAATTTTACGATACACTCGTCCGGCCTGGTTTCCCGGATACTTTCGATAAAACAGGGAATGGGCGGATCCTCGATATCCACAAAAAATGCACGGGGAGTTTCCGCGGGAAAAATGGCGGGTTCGGTAACCTTTAGTTTGACTGCTCCGGTAAGCCCGTGGGTTTTAAGGATATAACCGAGCTGGAGCAAGCCGTCCGCTGGCATGGGCGATGGATTTATTTATCTTCCGCAGCTTCTTCGGTGGACTTTTCCGCTTTATCAGCGGATTTGTCCGTCTTATCGGCGGATGCTTCGGGAGACTTTTGATCAGCCTCTTCCTCGGCCGGCTTTTCTGCTGCTTTCTTT